>DASRJF010000018.1:0-32504 GCA_035649615.1 Planctomycetota bacterium
CGGAACCTTCACCAGAGCCGCCGCGCGTTCGCCCCCGTCGGAGCTGGTCCACACCAGGATCCGCGGTCCCCGCGCGTACCCCTTTCGACCCGATACCGCCGCGAGCATGAGGAGCAGGGGTCCCGTCGCCGCCCGAACGTCGCCCCAGCAATCCGCAGGCGCTTCGAAGTCGGTCGAATCGACGAACCGACGGGTCACCCGGGGCACCGCATATCCGAACTCGTGGGAGCGGTAGGGCTGACCGTTGAAGTCGCAATAGGCCTGGTCCACCTTCTCGCCCCCGCGCTCCAACGGCTGCAGCGCCTGCAGGATCGCCTCCGACAGTCCGCGGCCGACGCACACGGTGTCCGTGTGAATGAGATTCTCCTCCCGCGCCCGGCCGATTCCGGTCACGGTGCCGAAGATCTCCAGGCGCAGGCGTTCGGCGGCGCGCCGGGTCGCGACGACGAAAGCCCCCGCCGCCTCGCCGGGAATGAAGCCCCACAGGTTCTTCTCGGACTTGAGCTGTTCGGCCACATCCAGCGCTTCCAGCGCGTCGTCGTCGAGCCAGGAATCGACGCCCGCGACCAGGCAGAGTTCGACCGCCCCGGAGCGGAGCCGCTTGCTCGCATCTTCGAGGGCCAGGAGTCCCCCGCCGTGTCCGACCTGGAAGGTTCCCACGGAGGCCGGTTTCACGGGAGCCGGAGCTTCGCGGGTCAAGCGTTCGGCGATCGATTTGGCCAGCGTGTCCCCTCCGGAGCGAGCCGGCGGAAGGGACAGGATCCACGGCATCGTCGTCGTCGGCGGCACCTTGCCTTGGAGAGAGGAGGCGACCTCGGTGATCGCCGACATCAGGAGCGACCAGAGGCGTTCGGGCCACTTGATCTCTTCCCCGATGTCCGGGTCCCGCGCCACGATCATCGGCTTTCCGAAGCGGTCGTCCATGGCCGGATGCTCCGCGAACGCCGCGATGCCGGCGCGCACCGCCGCCGCGGCCGGGAGGGCGCTCAGCCCCACCGGCGTCCGGGCGCCGAAGGCCACCAGGCACACGTCGTCGGGCTTGGGCGCCTCGCTCATGGTCCCGGCCTCGGAGACGTCTTGAGCGTCACTTTCGTTTCCCGCAATTTCAACTTCTTCGGACCGTGGCAAGGCACGGACGTATGCCAGACGAGCGCCACTCTCGGGATGTCCGGTTCCAGGATCACGGTGTACAGCACCGCCCGGTGATCGATCGTGTCGTCGCCGATCCGGGTCTGAAGCCCCAGCTCCACGCTGGGAAGCCGGAAGCGGAGCGCCCCCGAAGCGCTCACGTTGAACAATTCCACGGGCTCGCCGCCCTTCAGGTAGCCCTTCGCTTGCTGGTCCTCCGGCGCGCACTGGTTGAAGCGGACGTCGAAATCCTTCGGGTAGAGGGGCTGGCGCTCCTTTTCCCACTTCTCGTCGAAGGTCCCCGCGTGCAGGCGCCGAGGCATCCACACCCGGTCGACGGGCCCGAATCCCATCGGCTTCGGTCGCTGCTTCGGGGACTTGATCAGGTCGGTGGGATCCTCGAGATTCGGGGCGAGCTGGCCCTGGAGATATTCCGGACGGACCGCGAAGCCCCGTCCGACGGGGTTGCGCGGCTCCCAGTCGTGCAGCTTGGGGTTCTCGGCGATCTTGTCGGTTCCGCCGAACGCCCGCTCCCACGTCAGGGGCATCTTCGCGAACGGCTTCGGCTCGTCCAGCTTCATCCCGAACGTGCCGGGTTTCCACGTCCGGTCGCCGAACACGCTGGCGATCCTCTTGATCGGACCGACCTTCATCATGAGGTCCACCTGCGGCGCCTCGCGCCCCCCCGGGGCCCAAGCGTGCCCCTCGAGCAGCACGTCCGTGTTCGGCTTCGACAGGACGAAATCGGTGTCGAGCAGCAGGCTCGTCTTGTCCGGCTCGCCGCGATGCCGGGGGGCGAGATTCGGCGGGAGCTGCTTTGGAGCCGGCTCCGTCGCGCCGTCGGGCTTGAGCAGGAACGTCCCCTTGACGACCACGATCCAGAGATCGCGACCGTCGAGGCCCGTCGTCCAGCCCCGTTCCACCGCGAAGGGCGTCTGGTTGTCGACCGCCCACATCGGAAGGCCCCTTCAGTTGATCTGGACGGATCCGCCCTTGATCCGGTTGACGCCCGACGAACGGGTGGAGACGTAGGTTCCCTGGATGAGCACCTTGCCGGCCTTCGTCAGCGTGATCGACGCCTTGCCACAGCGGAGCACGACCTCCCGCCGGCCCGTCACGACGACCGCTTCGCCGTCGACCTGCGCCTCGACCGCCCCCTTGGAGGGCGGACGCAGGACGCCCAGGATGATCGGCCGGGAGGGATCGCCCTCCTCGAGCGCCGTCACCACGTCGCGCCCCACGTCGGCGGCGGCCACCCCCACGGCGGTGCGCGCCCGCTGCGCGCCGCCCTCGGTTCCCGGCAGGTCCACCCAGGGAATCCCCGCCGCGTCGATCTTCTCCAGCCGGCCGACCAAGACGCCTTCCAACCGCGTGCCGATGTCCATGGTTCGACTCCTCAGTTCCCCAGCACCTTCGAGCCCTTCAAGATCACGTCCTTCGACGCCTTGGCGGCGAACGCGCCGGACGCCTTCGCCGTCACGTCCTTGCCGTCGATGATGATCGTCCCGTCTTTCTTGAGCGTGATCTTCGCGTCCCCCGCCTTCAGGGTGATTTCCTCTTCCGACTCGATGATGAGCTTCTTCTTGGCGAGGAGGGAGTACTCCTTGGTGACCTCCTGCGAGCTGTTGTCCTTGACGACGATCTTCCGCGCCTTCCCGACGGTCTCGTTCGAATTCCCGCCGATCTGCACGGTCTGGTTGCCGCCGACTTCCAGCCCCTTGGCCGCCCCGACGGTCGTGTTCATGGCGGCCCCGACGCTAATCTGGTAGGCGCCGCCGACCGAGAGCTCCTTGGCCACCCCCACGGTTTCGGCCGAGTTCACCCCGATGGTCTCCGTCTTGTTGGAGGCGATGTCGATCGTCTGGTTGGCCCCGATCGTCTCGGCGTGATTCGCGCCCACGGTGGAGGACTTGTTGTTGCCGATCGATTCCTCCTGGTCGTTGCCGATCTTCGTGGTCCGGTCGTTGCCCACGTCCAGCGTTTCGTCGTGCCCGACGTTCTGCTCCTTGTCGTTCTCGATCTTGATCTGCCAGTCCTTCTGGCCGTGCAGGAAGACGTGCTCGCTCCCCTGCGTGTCGTCGAAGCGGAGCTCGTTGTTCCCCGCGCTCCTGAAGATGGACTGCGCGTGATTGCCGCCCGTGACCGGATTGGGAAAGTCCGGGTTGTACGCGGGCGCGACGATGATCGGCCGGTCCGGATCCCCGTACTCGAACCCGACCTGGACCTCCACCCCGACGTGCAGCGGCGCGTGGAAGCCGTAGTCCGCCCCCACGTACGGCTCCATGAGCCGGACCGGGATCGACGATTTCCCGTCCAGGTCGAACGCGAACTGGACCTGGTACCGCCCCTGCTCCTCCGGATCCGCGTAGTCCTTCCCCGTCGCGATTTTCCCGGCGAAGAGGCCCACCATCTGCGGCTTCGGCGTCCTCAGCTCCGGCCGGAAGACGACCGCGGTCGGGATGCAGGTGAAGGTGTTGGAGTAGTTGAAGCTCTCGGCGCCCGGATCGTGCTCGATGGGCTGGCTTCCCTCCGACTTGAATTCCGTGATGAGATACTCCTGCGCCAGCTCGGTGTCGATCGAGTCCACGCCCGAGAGCTTGAACGTGGCCCCCGCGAACATCCGGTGCACGTTGCTCGTCCCCATGAAGGCGCGCTTGCCGGCCAGCAGTCCTTCCTTGCGCAGCTTCTTGAGGCTGTCCCCCTCGCCCGTGTCGAGGTAGTTCTCCGCGAACATGTATTGGACCCCCTCCGCCGCCTTGGTGGACGCTTCGTCCTTCACCCGGAGGTCCGCGGACGGCGTCAGGTAGTTGTAGTCCTGGAGCACGATCTGCTTCGGGATGAACCGCTGGCGGCTCTGGAACTTCAGGATGGTCTGCTCCCAGTCCCACGCGCCCCGGGCCTGCTTCCCCTCGAGCATCTTCGGGTTCTTCAGCGGGAGGTCCGAATCCCCGGTGACCGGCCCGAACGCGGCGTTGGCGTCGCCGAAGATCAGGGCCTCCTCGGAGTCCGAATGCACGTGGTGATAGTGAATCCCCTCCTTCTCGGCCAGCCGCTGGATGAAGTCCAGGTCGGTCTCCTGGTACTGCAGGACCGATTTCCGCACCGGATGGGTCCCGCTGCAGCTCAGCTCCACCGTGAGCCCGTGCTCCTGGATCACGTCCTGGATGATGTCGACCGCCGACATGTCCCGGAAAAAGCGCGTCCGGCTGAACAGCGAGAGCTTCCAGAGGGCGGGCACGAGCACGACCTCGAACCGCGTCAGGCGGCCGCTGTCCTGCGCCCACGCGGCGTCGTACCCCTGCTCCACCGAGCAGAGGATCCCCCGGATGTGCACCTCGGGGTCGCCGAAGATGAGATGCGCCTTCGCCTCGAGCATGTCGTCGAAGTTGTGAATGGGTTTCTTCGAGACCAGCGTGACCGTGTACTCGAAAAGGTGCGACACCGCCTCCGTGCCGGAGAACGACACCACCTCGAAATCCCCCTCCTCGAAGCCGTCGAGCTCGATGCGGATCACTCTCGGGTTGGCCATGACGGTTTCCTCCTGCGATCCCCTTCGTCCGGGGCGGTCAGTTCGAGAACGTGTACGTGAAATCCCCCGAATCGCCGACGCCGATCTTCAGCCGCTCGGGGAGCGGCCCCAGGCTCATCTGCCGGAGCAGTTCCGACGAGACCTTCGGCAGGATCGACCCCGACAGGATGTGGTCGATGTTGCGCGCGCCGGTCTCCACCTCCGTGCACCGCTCGGAGATGATGTCGATCACCCTCGGATCGATGTCCAGCTTCATCTTGTGGGACAGCTTGAGTCGCTTCTCGATCGCCTTCAGCTTCAGCCCCACGATCTCCTTCATCGCGTCGCCGGTGATCGGATAGAAGGGCACGATCGTCATGCGCGCGAGAAGGGCCGGCTTGAAGTGCTTGCTCAGGATCGGCCGGATCGACGCCGTCAGCGCCTCGACGTCCGGGTTCCCGCTCTGGCAGGCCGTCATGATGGCGTCCGTTGCGAGGTTGCTCGTCATGAAGATGACCGTGTCCTTGAAGTCGACCTCGCGGCCCTCGCCGTCGGAGAGCATGCCCTTGTCGAAGACCTGGTAGAACAGGTTCATCACGTCGGGATCGGCCTTTTCCACCTCGTCGAGCAGGACCGCCGAGTACGGCTTCTGGCGGACCGCCTCGGTCAGCACGCCACCCTCGCCGTACCCCACGTAGCCGGGGGGCGAGCCGATGAGCCGCGACACCGTGTGCTTCTCCTGGAACTCGGACATGTTGATGACCGTCAGCGACCGCTCGCCGCCGAACAGGACGTCGGCCACGCCGAGCGCGGTCTCCGTCTTGCCGACGCCGCTGGGCCCCACGAACAGGAAGTTGCCCATGGGCTGCCGCGGGTCCTTCAGCCCGGCTTTCGCCGCGCGGATGCCCTTTCCGATCACCTCGAGGACGTGGTCCTGTCCCTTGATGCGGCCCCGCAGGCTCTCTTCGATCTTGAGGACGTTCGCCGCCTCGTCGCGCACCATCTTGCCTATGGGGATGCCGGTCCAGTCGGAGATGACCTTCGCGATGACCTCCGCGCTCACATCGAGATGCATGAGCGCGTCCTTGCCCTGGATTTCCTTCAGCTCCGCCAAGGCGGCGTCAAGCTCCTTCGCCAGGGCGGCGCTGTCCTTCTTCGGCTCCTTTTCGCGCTTGATCGTCTCGCCCCGTTTCGGCTTCGATCCGCCCTCGAGCTGCCGGCGGAGCGCCAGGACCTTGTCGACGGCGGCCTTTTCCTTCAGCCACCGCTCGGTCAGCGCCTTCTGCTCCGTCTTGGACGCGGTGATTTCATCGACGAGCTCCGCGAGCCGCGGATCCCGCCCCGGCACCCCGCCCGCCTTGTCGCGCGTGTGGGCGGCCTGCTCCCGTTCGAGCGTCTGGATCCGGCGCTCGACGTCCTGCAGCGTGTCGGGCTTCGACGTCAGCGTGATCCCGACGCGCGCGGCCGCCGTGTCGACGAGGTCGACGCCCTTGTCCGGGTGCTGGCGTCCGGCGATGTAGCGGCTGCCGAGCTGCGCCGCGGCGACGAGCGCGTCGTCGCGGATCGCCACCTTGTGCGACTCCTCGTACTTGTCGCGCAGGCCGCGGAGCATCGTGATGACGTCCGCCTCGCCGGGCTCGTCGAGTTTCACCAGCTGGAATCGGCGGGCGAGCGCCGCGTCCTTCTCGAAGTACTTCTTGTATTCGCTCCACGTCGTCGCGGCGACGGTGCGCAGCTCGCCCCGCGCCAAGGCGGGCTTCAGCAGGTTGGCGGCGTCGCCGCCCCCGGCCTGGCCGCCCGCGCCGATGAGCGTGTGCGCCTCGTCGATGAACATGATGATGGGCTTCGGCGACGCCTTGACCTCCTGGATGACCTGCTTGAGCCGGTTCTCGAACTCGCCCTTCACGCTGGCGCCCGCCTGCAGCAGGCCCATGTCGAGCCCGATGATCTCGACGTCCTTCAGGATGTCGGGCACGTCGCCCTCGATGACGCGCAGGGCGAGGCCCTCGACGACGGCGGTCTTGCCGACGCCCGCCTCGCCGACCACGATGGGATTGTTCTTCCGGCGGCGTCCCAGGATGTCGATCATCTGGCGGATTTCCCGGTCGCGGCCGAACACCGGATCGATCTTCCCCTCGCGGGCGCGGCCCGTGTAATCGTTGCCGTACTTCTTCAACGCGCCCTCGCCGGCCGCCGCGCCGCCGCCCGCCTGGCCCTCCGGGCCCTTGGCGAACGTCGCCGCGCCCTCGCTCGACTTGGAGACGATGACCGCGTAATTCGTCTTCAGCTCGTCGCGCCGGATCCCCTGGAAGAGCTCCGTGTAGTCCTCCGACGTGAACCGCATCGGGTTGGACAGGAGCGCGCGCAGCAGGATGCCCGAGCGCACCTCGGCGAGATTGTGGTCGAGCGACGCGAGGACCCACGCCTCCTGGACCCAGTCGATGAGCAGCGGGGAGAACACCGGGCGCCCGGCGCTGCCGGTCCGGAATTTCTCCGTGATGTTGTTGAGGACCTTGCGCGCGCGCCCCGCGTCGACCTCGAAGTGCTTCAGGATCCAGTTCAGGTCGGCGCCCGCATCCTCCAGCATGATCGCCAGGACGTGCTCCACCGTCACCTCGTAGTGCGAGCGGGAGACGCACATGCCGGCGGCGCCTTCGAGCGACTTCGCGCAGAAGCGGTTCAGGCGGCTCAGGAGGGACCGGATTTCAACGCTCACCATGGGACCGCCCTTTCATCTTGTAGGACAGGGACTGGTTGGCCTCGGGGGCCTTCCCCAGCCAGGTCGCCCACCCCAGGCGGGCGGCCGGCGCCCCCAGCTTCAGCGAGGGGATCTCCTCGCGCCGGAGCCAGAGCTTGACCTCGTAATCGAGTCCGTCCGAGTTGAACTGGTCGACGATTTCCTCGAGCTCCTCCGTCTTCCGGCCGGGCGGAAGGAAGTCGAGATAGTCCTCGATCCCGAGGTGATCGAGCCGGACCCGGAAGCTCGCGCCCCGGTCGAAGATGCGGGAGCCCAGGTTCATGTCCTCCCCGAGCCGGCTCCGGGCGCCCCCCAGCCGGTTCTGCTCCGACTCCGGGATCTCCAGCCACCGGCCCGCGAACTGCTCGATCTCGACCTCGGTGCCCGCGAAGTAGTCGGCGAGGATGCCGCGCAGCGCCGAGGCGGGCCGCGTCCGCTGCGTCCACAGCCCGGCGTACGCGAGCAGGCGGATCGGGGGGATGTGGGCGTCGGCCTTCGGCGGGAGCCCCAGCCCCGAGAGCTGCAGGAACAGGCGGGAGATGGCATCGATCCCGCCCGGGCGGAACCGGATGCCGAACCGGTATTTCTCCCACACCCGGTAGAGCAGCGACATCATCCGGTGGTGGAACAGGTCCAGGAAGGCGCGGCGCACGTCGCGCCCCTCCTCGTCCTGGAGGAGCTCCTCCGTGAAGTGCGTGGGGAGCGGCGAGGCGGGGCCGAACAGCCCCATGAACGTGGTCGTCAGCTCGAACCTCGGGATCTCCTCCGACTCCCCGTCCTTCACCGTGAGCGTGGTGACGTCGGAGGAGGAGAACCCCATGGAGAGGTCGGCCCGGAATCGCACGACTTCGCGCTCGGGCGGACCCTGGGCTCCCACCGGGGCCGCTTCCGGCACCAGGTGCTGCAGCAGGTAGACGATCCGGTAGAAGGAAAACCGGTGCGGCTCCTTGAGGAGCCGCGCGCTCAGAGGGTGATCCTTCCACCCGCCTTCGCCGGCCACGTGTACACCTCCCCGTACTTCGTCCCGCGCACCGTGAGCTGGCTGAACGAGTTCAGGCTCGCGTACAGCGAGAAGAACTCGTGCAGCAGCGTTCCGAACAGGTAGACGTCCCCCTCGCCCGAGAATCCCTCCTCGTTCAGGTCGACCGTCACCGCGATGCCGCGCACGGGCTCGCCCCGGAACAGGTGGAGCGCCGGCTTCGCCTCGACCCGCGCGATGCCCTCCAGCAGCAGGCGGTTCGCCTGCTCCGCCTGCCGGTCCACCATGGCCCGGAAGTTGTAGAGGCTGATCACCGTGCGCAGCGCCTCCACGCGGGCGAGCGACGTGAAATTGACCGTCAGGTGGGAGAGCAGGCGCCAGAACGCGTCCGTCCCCAGCGGGGGCGGCACGGACGGCATGATCTTCGTGATGTTCTTGAACCGCGCGAAGGAGGGCGACGTCGCCGTCGCGTTCTTGATGTCGCCGACCTTGAGCTTCTGGGGCAGCTGGCGGTTCGTGCACGTGAGGTCGATCGTGAGCGTCTCGACGTCCATGAGCGTCTCGACGCCCCCGGCGGCGAAGCTGATATAGGTCTCGGTCCCCTCCGCGGCCACGGAGGACTCGAGCCGGGTCTGGTAGTAGGCGGTGTCCTCCGCGTCCTTCGCGATGGAGTGGGAGAACCCCAGGAAGGGCCGGTACTCGCGCCGCTTGGCGGTCCCCTTCACGAGGCCGATCACGGCGTCGACGGAGTAGACCTCGTAATGGGCCGGGCCGCCGCCGCCCGAGGTCCACAGCTTGTACTCGGTCCGCTCGTTCTCGACGCGGATCGGATCGGCGTCGCGCTTGAAGAGGTTCACCGCCGGCGTGCAGTTGAGCAGGATCCCGGCCGCCCCCAGCGGGGGCATGGACGCGGGCAGCCGGTCCATCTCGAACACGACCTCGAACGTCCGGAAGTCGCCCAGCCCCGACAGGGCGTCGAGCCCGGTCAGGTCGAGGAAGTGGAATTTCGTGGGGAACGCGAAGTACTCCAGCAGGAGCCGGTAGCCCTCGAAGGACGTGAGCGGCATCGGGAAGATGCCCTCCTCGGGCTTGAATCCCGACGGCTGGACGGCGGCCGGGCCGAGGTCCGCCGATTTCCCGGCGGCGGCGCCGTCGAGCGCCTTGACCGTGACCTTCTTCAGGCGCGCCTGGAGGCACAGGTAGAGCGCGCGCGTCACCACCGGCTCGCCCTGCAGGAAGAGCCGCAGCCTGGAGATCGGCGTCTTCTTGAGCACGACGCCGTCGGAGAGCCGGAACTTCAGCTTCAGCTGGGGCGGCGTCTCGGTGCGGAACTCGACGCCCTCGAGCGTGAGCGGCTCCAGGCGCACGTCGAAGGCGGTCCGGAACCGGCACGGCGTGCCGTCCACGGGAACCGACTCGAGCTCGCATCCCCGGGGGATGTCGTGCGCCTCCTTGGCGGCCTGGGGGAGCGTCTCGAACTGCACGACCGTGATCGCCGGGATCGGCCGCAGGTAGTGCGGCCAGAGGAGCTGCATGAGCGCGTGCGTGATCTCCGGGAAGTGGTCGTCGAGCTTCTGGCGGATGCGGCCGGAGAGGAAGGCGAACCCCTCGAGGAGGCGCTCCACGTCGGGATCGGCCCCGGCCTCGACGAGGTAGGGAGCGGCGTCCGGATGGGCCTGGGAGAATTCCCGGCCCATTTCCCGGAGGAACGACAGTTCGTCCTGGTAGTACTTGTTGAACACGGGCCCGGCACGCCCCCTTTGGGCCCGGGAGGCCCCCGGGCCTTACGACACGACCCTGATGCGGCCGGACGGATCCACGTGCGTGTCGAAGACCACGGGGATCCGCTCCTTCGCCTTGGCGAGCTGTCCGACGATCTGGTAGCGCAGCACCAGGATGTCGTCCGGATTGGCGACGTGCCGCACCTGCACGCCGGTCAGCCGCGGCTCGTACTTGTCGATGCTCGCCTTGATGGCCTTCGCCATCGCGCTGATCGCGTCCGTGTACGCGTGCAAGACCTCGGACGGGTCCGGGATGCCGTACCCCATCTGCGCCGCCGCGTGCCCCTGACGGGAGTTCAGCAGGCGCTGCAGGTTCTCCAACACGGCCCGCACGGTCCCGGCCTTGGCGTCCGACGACGACGGCGGGGAACTCCCCGCCGGCCGGGACAGACGGTCGAACAGGCTCGTTTCCCGGGCCATACCCCTTGATCCCGGGGCCCGGCGGCGGTGCCGGGCCCCCTACCGGAGACCGCCGCGAGGGCGGCCCCCTCGCCTAGACCTTCGCGGCCTTGATGTCGTACGCGAACTTGGCGCCGGCCTCGATCTTGCCCGATTCCGGATCCAGCTTCGAGAATTCCAGCGCGTACTTCGTGAAGGACAGCGTCATCGCCTCGACCGGGAAGTTCTCCGAGTCGCAGGAGACGGAGTACGACGAGATCAGCACGTGCTCCAGCGTCATCACCGCGTACTTCTGGCTCTGCTGCGTGCCGGCGGTGAAGTTGATCTCGACCTTCGCCATGTGCTTGCCGGTCGTGCAGTTCTGGATGAACAGCGCCGACGACTTGTCGGTCCCCTTGGTGAAGTTGATGTCCCCGACCTGGATCCGGCCCATGGCCGTGAATCCGCTGGAACCGCCGCCGCCCGCCGTGTTGTTCATGGACCACGCGAGGCTCGTGACCTCGTGCCATCCCGCGTAGTGGCCGGGACGGCTGAGCCCCTCGATTCCCTCTAACTTCATGTAGATCGGCATCCGACACCCTCCTCAGGTTGAAGATTGTCCGGTCGTCACGTTCTATTTCTTGTCGAGCTTCCCGACCAGCGACAGCGTGAAGAACGCCCCCATGTACTTGAAGTGCGGGCGCACCTTCATGTCGACCTTGTACCAGCCCGCCTCGCCGGGGACGTCCTCGACGGTGATCTGCGCCGCGCGCAGGGGCGACCGGCTGCGGACCGCCGGGGTCGGATTGTCCATGTCCACGACGTACTGCTGGATCCAGTTGTTGAGCTCGCGCTCGAGGTCGCCGCGCTCCTTCCAGCTGCCGATCTGCTCGCGCTGCAGGACCTTGAGGTAGTGGGCGAGCCGGTTCGTGACCATCATGTACGGGAGCTGCGTGCCGAGGCGGTAGTTGAGCTCCGCGTCCTTGCCTTCCTTGCTCTTGCCGTAGGTCTTGGCCCGCTGGCAGGAGTTCGCGGAGAAGAAGCAGGCGTTGTCGCTGCCCTTCCGCATGGCCAGGCCGATGAAGCCTTCCTCGGAAAGCTCGTACTCGCGCCGCTCGGAGATGAGCACCTCGGTCGGGATCTTCGTCTCGATCTCGCCCATCGACTCGAACTGGTGCAGCGGCAGGTCCTCGACGGCGCCGCCGCTCGCGGGCCCGATGATGTTCGTGCACATGCGCCACTTGGCGAAGCTGTCGGCCAGCCGCGTCGCGAACGTGAAGGCGGCGTTGCCCCAGAGGTAGCTCGTGTGCTGGCCCCGGACGTTCTCCTCGTAGTTGAAGGCCTTCACCGGCACCGTGGTCTCGCCGTAGGGCAGGCGGAGGAGGAACCGCGGGAGCGTGAGACCGACGTTGCGGGCGTCGTCCGAGTCCCGGAACGAGTTCCACTTGGCGTACTGCGGGCCCTCGAAGATGGTCTTCAGGTCCTTGAGGTTCGGGAGCTTCAGGAAGTTGTCGCTGCCGAAGAACTTCGGCCCCGCGGCCGCGATGAACGGCGCGTGCGACATGGCCGCCACCGAGGCGACCTTGCCCAGGAGGGCGACGTCCTGCGGGCCGGGCCCGAACTCGTAGTTGGCGATCATCGCCCCGTAGGGACGGCCGCCGAACTGTCCGTACTCGGCCGTGTAGACGACCTTGTAGAGGCCCGACTTGACGATCTCGGGGGAATCCTCGAAGTCCGCCAGGAGGTCGTCCTTGGCGACGTTCAGGAGGTCGATCCGGATGTTCTCGCGGAAGTCGGTCCGGTCGACGACGAGCTTGAGGCCGCGCCACGCGGACTCGAGCTTCTGCACCTGGGGGTGGTGGAGCACCTCGTCCACCTGCTTGCTGAGCTTCTTGTCGATCTCGGCGATCATGAGGTCGACGGCCCGCTTGTCCGCCTTGTCGAAGGCGGCCTTGGGGGCGATGAGCTCGGCGATGAACGCCTCGACGCCCTTCTTGGCGATTTCATAGCCCTCGTCGGAGGGCTTCAGCTTGGTCTGCTGGAGGATCTCCTCCAGGAGCGACCCTTCCGCGGACGCGGCCGCCTGGGCCTGGGCCTGGTTTTCTGCGTCGGCCATACGTTCTTTCCTTCCTCAGTTGTTCGGGTTTAAAGTTCGCGACTACTCTTTCTTCCCGCCCGAGATCTCCGCGGCCAGCTTCTCACGGGCGGCCTTGTCGCCGATGATCGTCTGGATCTTCTTGCGAAACTCGGGGAGGTTGCCCAGCGGCCCCTTCAGCGCGTTCAGCGCCTGCCGCAGCTCGAGGAGCTTCTTCAGCTCCGGCACCTGGTTGACGACGGCCTCCGGCTCGAAGTCCTTCATGTGGGAGAACTTCAGCGTCGCCGGCATCTCCTCGCCTTCCTTCTCCGCCAGCTTGTTGGGGACCTGGATCGTGACGGAGAGGTTCTGGCTCCGGAGGACGTCGTTGAAGTTGTCCTTGTTGATGTCGATGGGCTTGCGGTCCTCCAGGGGAGTGGAGTCCTGCCGCAGCGTGTAGTCCCCCAGCATCACGAACCGGAGGGGCAGTTCCACCTCCTCCTGCGCGTCCCCGACCGACGACTTGTACACGATGTTGACCCGCTCTCTCGGGGCTACCGACCCTTCTTTTCCTGCCATCGCACTTCCTCCTAATTTCTTCTATGTAGAAACTCCGCCCCTTACCTTCATTTCTTGCCGTCGAGCGCCATCGCGGTGGTCAGGTCGAGCCGGCAAAGCCTCGCGTACGCCCTCGCCGCTTTCTCGACGGTCGCTTCACCCCCCGATTTGGAGAGGGAACTGTAGCACTGCCACAAAAGCTTTACAACTTCTACAGCAAGTTCGGGTTCCCACTGTTCCAGCAGCCCCCGCTCCGCCTCCGCGTCGAGGGCCTCGAGTTGCGGGACGGCCAGCACGGGCCGGCCCGACTCCGCGCAGAGCCGCGCGAGGTTCAAGCGCCAGAGGAACCGCGCGCGCCCGGGGGGCACCGTCGACAACTCCTTTTGAACCAGCGCGGTCGCCGCCGGGAGTTTTCCCCGCGTCGCGAGCTTGCGCGCCTCCTGCATCGCCTCCTCGAACCGGTCCGGGGACGCCGGCTTCGCGGAGCCGCCCAGGAGCTCGTGGTCGATCCACTGCCGCGTGACGTCCGCCGCGGCGGGCACCCCGCCGTCGAGCGTCGCGGACGTCAAGTCGGGCAGCCGGCGGACGAGCGCGCCCAGTTGCGTCCCGATCGCCGCGCGCGCCGCGTCATACGACGGCCCCAGCCCCTCCATCGCGCGCACCGCGTAGAGGTTGAGGTCCAGCCACAGCGGGGCGCCGGAGAATCTCGACTCCGCCTCGTCCAGCACCCGCTGGAATTCCTTCTTCTTCAGCCCCGCCTCCCACCCCGGGAGCAGCGCCGCGTCCGCCCCGGACGGCATCGGGTCGGGCGCGTCCGCGAGCGATCCCCAGTGCAGCGCCCGTTCCAGTTCGTAGGGAAGCGGATCCGCCGCGTTCGCTTTCCGGAGAAAGTCCACGGCCTTCTGAACCGCCTCGCGGGCGCGCTCGGGCGAATCGACCTCCGCCGGAGCCGATGCCGCGGGCGCGGATCCGACGAGGGACGAAGCGTCTCCCAGGGATGAACCGCTCCCCAGCGACGAGCCGCCTCCCAGCGAGGACCCGGAATCGCCCAACGACGACGGCGCGGATTCGCTGACCGCCGCCGCGGGCTCGGGAACCGCGTAGAGCTTTTCCTGGAGCTTCTCCGACAGGTCGGACATGCCGATGGGGGAATCCGTGAATTTCTCGCCGAGCGTCCCGTTGAGCGCCTCCAGGGCCGTGATGCAGGCCTGGATCGAGTCCCGTTCCCCCATCGAGGGCGCGGGAGCCTCGGCGATCATCTTGGCGGCGCGTTCGTCGAGCCACTTCACGGCGCTCTCGCGCCCGCGCATCTTCTCGACCGGCGGGAAGAACTTGTCCCAGAACGTCCCGAGGAAATCCTTGTAGAACCCGAGGCCCGCGGCGAGGCCCGCGTACCCGTTCTCCGCGATGAGGCCCGCCGTGAGGTAGGACGCGATCAGGAGATCCTTGGTCTTCGAGGACAGGAGGATCGTGCCGTTGGACAGGACGGAGTCCCAGCGGACGGGGGTCTGGCTGACGGACTGGAGCTTCTCGATCTCCGCCTGGATCGACTCGTACTCCGGCTCGTACCGGGCGGAAGCGCCCGTCGGACTCTCCCCCGGGATTGGAGTCGTGCCGAGCGGCGCGATGTCCTGCAAGTTGGCCACTACACTCCCCTGGCCGGCCCGCGCAGGATAGTCCGCGCGGGCGGGCTCATTCAATATTTATTTGCCGCCGCCACCGCCGCGGCCAGGTCCGCCATGCTCAGGTCCGGCCCGTTCACGACTTGCGTGACCCGGTCGGGCGCGGCCGCGCCGCCCCGCGACAGGTCCCACAACGTGTCGCTGTCGTAGTCGGGCATGATCAAGGACGGAAAATGGCGGGGCGAAGTTCCCGTGAAGAACAGGACCAGGTGCGGCGGGGCCTCGCCCGTCCCCACGTGCCAGAACGCGAGCGAGGGGACGCTGCGCCACCCCACGAGGCGGAACGCGAGATCCATCCAGAACGCCGCGGCCGACGAGGCGGCCTCCGGACCCCCCTGCGAGGGGAGCGGGAACTTGAGCCCCAGCGACGGGCGCCCCACGGGCGTCGCGCGCAGGATCCGCACCGCCTCCTGGAGATTCTGCAGGATCGCGGCCCGCCCGGGATGGGAGGGCGTGCCGAAGACGCCGGTCCAGAACGCCGACGCGCGCTCGCGCCGGAGATAGGCCTCCTGCGCCGACCGGTGGCCGTTGACCGTCGTCGCGTCGACGCCGGGGAGCCGGTCGATCTTCGCCGTCAGCTGCGCGACGTCCCCGTCCTTCCATCCCGCCATCGCCAGGTCCTGCGCGGGATCGAGGAACGGGCGGAAGATCACGGGCAGGAGCGCCGCGTCCCGCTCGAACGGGCCGCAGTCGCCGTGGAGGAAGATCGAGAACGGGTAGCGGCGGCCGACCTTGTCCGTGCCGGGACGGCCGGCGCCGATGAGGAAGCGCCCCGATCCCGAGGGACGGAAGAGGAACCGGAACGCGGGCCCCTTGTCGTACCCGGATTCCCACTTCCCGCCGACGGACTGGCGGGCGAAGTAGATCCCCTCCTGGAACCACTGGTCGAGCTGCTCCACCTCCGGCGTCCGGTAGTTGTGCCGGATGAAGTCGGCGAAGATCGGCAGCTTGCCGTAGCAGCCCGCGGGCGTCGCGCTCACGATGCCATTCCTCCGGTGCGGATCACCGACCCATCCGCTCGGGCAGCTTGAACTCGGCGAAGAACTTCGGGTCGAAGGGAGTCTCCTTTTTCGGCACCTCGATGGTGCAGTCGGCGTGCCGGGGCACCTTCTCCCCCGACACGGTGACCATGAATTTCCAGGTGCAGGCGTACTTCTTCTCGCCGCTCGGCGCCGCCTCGGAGAAGAGCCGGAGCAGGCCCCAATCCTGGTCGGCGAAGGTGTCGATGGACGCCCGCTGTCCTTCGCCCCCCCGGACGTCATGGTGGATCTCCAGTTTCACGCCCTTCGGGGCCGACTCGCTCCAGATGAGGCTGACGGTCTTCGACGGTTCGTCCTCCGAGCTCAGGCGCTTGTTCGCGATGTTGAGGACGACCTCCCGGACCGCGATCCGCAGGCCGAACGTGAGCGTCAGCGGCTGCTCGATGATCTCCGACGCGGGGGAGGCGTACAGCGTGTCGCGGAAGACCTGCGCCCGCTTGGCGCCCTCGGTGAACTCGGTGGAGAACTGCACCAGTTCCTTCCCCTCGAACTTGAACCCGTCCTTGAGGCGGTTCAGCTTCTCGGTCACCTTCCAGTACGAGCCGCTCTTCGGATTGAAGAACTCGGAGAAGGTCCGCATGGGGATCTCCTCCGCGGCCGCGGCCAGCGGGAATTTTCCCGCGAGCTTCGCGGCGTAGAAGTCGTACACGTTCTTCTTCCAGTACGCCTCCGCCTCCGCCTGCGCCTCGGTGGCGCAGGCCTCGAGCGTGCTGAAGAGCGACCGGCCCAGGACCCGGGACGCGGAATCGGAGAGGGCCTTGTCCGCCTGCTTCGTCGCCGATTCGAACTTCGTCTTGCACGTGTCGAGCACGATGCTGAGGGCGCGGAGCTCGCCCGCCTCCATCGAGATGAACCGGTCCCCCGGGTTCCGGGTGCGGTAGATGCGGTCCACGTTGATGGTGAGCTCTTCGAGCGCCTTGAGGGCGTCGTTGACCCAGGCCCGGTCATCCGTGGGCTTGTCCTCCGGCCAGAGCGCGCGCGCGAGCCAGATCTCGCGGAAGAGCTTCTGGTAGGGGCTCGAATCGTCCTTGGTCGGATTGAACGTCGTCAGGATCTTCAGCTTGTCGGACGCGTCCTTCAGGTTCTGGAAGTCGCGGAGCTTGATGTTCGTGACGAACTGCTCCCAGCGGTAGCGGTACTGCTTCTTGTACATCTCCGTCAGTTCCAGGACGAGGGACTCCGGAGTCTTGTCCTCCTTCAGCTTCTTGAACTTCTCGGACAGGCTGCGGCTCTTCTCCCGGATCGCGTTCTCGACGTACTCGTTGAGCGCGGTCTTGGTGTAGGCGCCCGGCACGTGGTACTGGGCATCGCACTCGAAGAGCTCCTTGCCCGGCGTGGTTCCGAGGAGCGTCTCGACGGTCACGGGGTTGTACCGCTGGCCCGTCAGCGTGATCAGGTTGCGGAACGTCTCGGTGATCCACACTCCGCCCTTGAGGTCCTCGATCCCCCGCCGGACGAGGTTGGCGTCCACCTCGAGCAGGGGCAGCTTGATGTCCGGCCACTTCATCCCCTTGGCCAGCTGGTCGGCGTAGAACGTCAGCTGGTCCCAGGCGATCTTCCTCGACGGCTCGGGAAGCGACGCCGCCGCCGGGCCGAGGGCCGTCACCCACCGGTCGCGGTCGCGGAGCACCGAATCCACGAGCTCCCGCTCCGTGTCGGATTTTCCGCCCAGCATCTGGTAGACCTGCAGGAGGTTGAACAGGGTCTCGAACTCCTTGTCGACCTTGTTCGAGTTGAGGATCAGCTTGTCGATCTCGTCGACCATCGAGGTCCCGAGCGGCTTCAGGAACATCGTGTGGATCGCGTCGATGTAGACCTTCCGGATCCCCGACTTGCGGTCCTGGCCGAGATAGACTTCCTCGCCCCGGTAGAGGCCCCACCGGAGCGACCACGGCAGCTCCCCGCCCGTGGTGTACCGGTCGAGTTCGTCGATGCGCACGCGCAGGTCCTCGAGCGCTTGGAGGTTGCCCGCCAGGTCCCCCGGCGACTTGCTGACGTCCTGCAGCTTCTTCGCCGTCCCGCCCACGGACTTCATGAGGCTCAGGTTTCCGACGAACGCGACGGCGAGCGAGATCGAGAATCCGACGAGGGCCACCAGGGACGCCACGGCCATCCCCGCCCGCACGATCTGTCGCCGGCGCGCGATCCTGGTCGACGAGCGCGCGAGGTTCTGGTCGCCGAAGATGACCTTCGAGAAGAGCGTGTTGATGAAGTAGCTCTTCCGGTCGACCGCCTGGGACAGGAGGCCCGCCGCGTCCTCCTGCAGGCCGAACGCGCCGCCCATCGCGGCGACGAGCTGGTCGATCGGCGTCCCCTCCTGCGTGCCGCTCGTGAAATAGACGCCGCGGAGGATCGAGCTCTCCTGGAACGGGTTCGGCCGGAACAGCTCGGCCACGAAGTCGGCCAGCTTCCGGTGCGCCATCGCGAACTGGAGCGGGAATCCGAAGATGCGCCGCTTCTTGTCCATGGGCCGCTCGGAGGCGAGCGACAGGACGCGCTGCGCCGACAGCTGCGCGTAGAGCTTCCGGATCTCCTCGTCGAAGATCGGCGTGTACGATTCGATCTTCGGCCCGGAGTACGGCAGCGTGAAGCCCCACACCTGGGACCGGTCGCTCTTGCCGAAGTCCTCGAAGAAGTCGACGAACCCGTTCAGGAGGTCGCACTTCGTGAAGACGAGGTAGACGGGGAAGACCTGCTCGAGGCGCTTCGTCAGCTCGTCGATCCGGTCCTTGATGTTCTTGACGTGCGCCTCGCGCTCCTCGTCGGAGCACTGCACGAGGTCCGCGACGGAGACGCAGACGATCGCGCCGTTGATGGGCTTCCGCTTGCGGCACTTCTTCAGCATGTCGAGGAACGAGATCCACTCGTCCCGGTCCTCGAGCTCCGTCGTGTAGCGTCCCGCCGTGTCGAGCAGGATGCCCTGGTCGGTGAACCACCAGTCGCAGTTGCGCGTGCCGCCGACGCCGCGGATCCCCTTCCGCCCCTGGCTCATGTACGGGAAGTTGAGGCCCGACTCCTGGAGCGCCGTGCTTTTCCCGGACCCGGGGGGCCCGATGATGATGTACCACGGCAGCGAGTAGAGGGCGCCCGTGCCCATCTTGGACGTCTTGAGCGCGGCGATCGCCTCGGAGAGCTGCTTCTGGAGCGCCTCCACCTGCGGCTTCTTGTCGGGCCGGGCCGTGTCCAGCTGTTCCTGCGCCTGCGACTTCAGCCGGTCCTCGATCGCCGCCGCGCTCTTCTTCGCGATCATCTTCTGGATGATGAGCACGATGAAGAAGATCACCGCCCCGGCGATGATGATCGGGGCCCGCCATTTCATCATGAACGCGGAGTACTGGCCGCTGAAGTACGTGACGAGCACGAAGACGATGAGCCCCATCAGGCTCATCTGGCCGCCGAGCAGGCTCTGGAGAAATTGCATCTGTCCGTGACTCCCCTAGCTCACTTGTTTGATCACGCCGTCCGCCACGCCGCCCAGGTACCAGTGGAGGACGGAGTACAGGACGAGCAGAAGGCCCGAGCAGGCGACGACCACGAGCCAGACCGGGAATTCCTTCGCCGCCCCCGCGTTCTGGTCCTTGGGCTCCCACGCGGGCGAGAGGCCGTCGGCCTTCGACCGCGCCTTCCGGAGCTCCTTCGAGATCGAATCCGTCAGGACCTTGATCTTCTCCATCCCCTTCAGGTCCGCGTACTTCCCCTTGAACCCGAGCGAGAGGCAGAGGAAATAGACCTCGAGCACGTCGAGCTTCTTCGGATCTTCCGCGTTCCGGAGTCCCTCCAGCTTCGTGTAGAACTCCTCGCCCGCGTTGAACTCGTTGAAGTACTGGAGCTGGAGCGGGTTCCCCGCCCAGACGTCCCGCAGCGCCCAGGTCGATTGCAGGATCGTCTCGTCGAGGAAGCCCACGAGCGCGAACTTCGCCTGCTCGATGAGCGGCCCGGGGACGTCCGACTCCCGGGCGCGCTGCTCCATCGCGCTGACGAGCCCCTCCGCCTTCGCGCGGAACGGCTCGTACTCGCCCGGGTCGGCCGCCTTGCGGATCGACTGGATGAAGGTGAGCAGGTCGGCGCAGATGTCCGGCATGCCCGCGAGGACCGGCGTCAGGGTGTCGGCCACGTTTTATTCCTTAACGGCCATCAGTTCGAGCTTGAGCTGCGTGAATTCGGGGGGGATGTAGATCGACATCGTCCGCGAGGACTTCACCGCGTCCCAGTGCTCGCCCGACTTCTGGAGGTGGAAGTAGCTGCGGCCGGGCTGGACCGGGATCTCGGCCGGCGGCGTCGGGAGATGCTTCACCGGCACGCCGCGCACCGCCTGCGCGATGAGCAGGTTCACGCGGTCGAGCGAGCTGATCTTCGCCTTCAGCGGGACTTCGCGGATGACCTTCTCCTCGGGCACCCCGGCCATGACCGCGATGTAGAACTGCGCCTTCTCGAGCATCTGCTCGTCGGGCACGCGCCCGGTGTAGAGCCCCTCCCGCGCCTTCTCGAGCGTGATCGGCGTGCACCGCGTCGCGATCGTCGTCTCCAGGAGCCGGCGCAGGACCTCCTCGAGCCCGGTGAAGGTGGTCGAGAGGTCGTCGTGCAGGTAGAGCGGGACGTCCTTGGGATGTCCGTCGCTGGCGAACGTGAAGAGCTCGCCCGCGAGCCGCGCCATCTCGACGTACACCTGCTCGGGGTGGGTCTGGCTGCGGTGATAGCAATGGACGAGCGCCGGCAGCGCCGCGTTCACCGTCCGCAGGAGCCAGAAGCTCGCGGCCTCCGACATCGTGAATTCGACCAGGCCGGCGGACCGCGCCCGCCGCTGCTTCGACAGGTCCGAGCTCTTGGTCGACAGGATCTCCACGATGCGGCGCAGGAGCGCCGACAGGCGCGGGGAGGCCCCGATGTGGAGGCACGGGGGAATGTAGTCCTCCTTCAGCGTGAAGGAGCCCGTCGCCGTCCGGCCGAGCGTCGCGATCTTGAGCGTGACGTAATCGTCCAGCGGCTCGCCTTCGAAGAGGATGCGGAGATCCTTCACGGCCGAGGAGATCTCCCGCTCGTTCGTGCCCGAGTTCGCGTCGGCGACCGAGGCCGCCTTGCGCAGGTACCGCGCCGGCCGCTCCCCGGAGGCCCCGTCCATCCGGACCGCGGCCACGCCCGACTTCACGAGGGGCGAGCCGAGGTAGACGCCGAGCGACTCCTTCTTGGCCTCGAACGACGCGCCGATCTGGCGCGATTTCGGGGCCGCGTCGCGGTCGGGCACGTCGAAGAGGAGCCCGTCGGGCAGGACCCCCGCGGCGCGGGAGACGATGAACTCCCCGTTCGCCAGCGCGTCCTCGTTGACCTTGAAGTCGGTCAGCCCCCAGCCGCGGGGCTCGCCGATCCGCCGCTGCCGGATGATGAGGTCTTCGTAGTGGCGGTCCCACTGCTGGAAGTGGTGCGGAGTGAGAAACATCCCCTCGCTCCACAGGACTTTCTGCAGGTGATCCACAAAAACCCCCGGTCCCGGCCGCGCGGCGCGGCTACTTTTTCTTGAATTCGATCTTGTAGTCGACCAGTTCGAACGGGTAATCGTCCGCCTCGTCCTTGGGCACGGCGATGTGGCGCTGGACCGGCGGATCCTGCTTCGGCATCTTGGCCATGACGCCGATGTACCGGACGTCGGCGGGGACCGCCCCCAGGTCGACCTTCACGCCCTTGTCGCTGGCATTGATCGTGGTCTCGCGGGCCTCGCCCACCTGGTCCGCGCCCAGGACCGCCTTCGCCTTCTCCTTGGTCCAGAGCTGCTCGGCGGACGCGTTGTTGAAGGAGGCCTTGTCCTTGAGCAGGAAGACCATCACCGTCACCGGCGTGTTCTCCGGCGGCGTCTTCGGGACCTGGTTCAGCTTCTCCCCGGCGTCGAACCGCATGACGAGCGGGCCGCCGCATCCCGCCAGCGCCAGCAACGCCACCGCCGCCGCCCTTCGCGCGTGTCTCACGAATCCTCCCCTCGTTCTCGGACCTAGATCTGCTCGGCCGGCTGCGCCGGGCCGTCCTCCGCGTGCGACGACAGGTACCCCTTCCGGATGTTCGGGTAGATCAGCTCGTTGAAGAGCTTGCTGTTCTCCTCGAACATCTCCTTGTGCTTCTCGGTGTACGTCTCCCACGCCTTCTTCGCCACGTTCAACTTCGCCATCATGCCCGAGAAGCCGCGCGCCTGCGCGAGCGCCTCCTGCTCGATCACCTTCGGCTCCAGCTTCCCGAGCAGCGCCTTCAGGCACTCCTGCACGCCCGCGAGCAGCCCGAGCTGGTGCATCGACAGGTCCTTGAACGCGTTCTCGAGCTGCGTCCGGCTCTGCTCGAGGTCCCGCTTGGACCGGTAATCGAGCAGCCACCGCCCGATCTCCTTGGGCGAGCCCGCCGACTTGATCGGGTTGCCGCCCTTCGCGAACACCAGCGTCAGGTCCGCGTTGAACTGGTTCTCGAATTCGCGCCGTCCCTTGAGGCTGTTGGAGACCCACTCGAGGGTCAGGTCCACGGCCTGCTCCACCAGCTTGCAGAACTTCTGCTCCTGCTCCGGCGACTCGAACTTCGCGTCGCCGAGAAAGTGGGACGCCAGCTCCTGGAGCGATTGGCCTCCCCCGGCCGCCGCCGGGGCGGGCGCCTCGGGCCGGGCCCGCGCGGCCGGAACCCCGTCCTCCGGCTCGAAGCGCGCCTTCACCTCCGCGAGCACGCTCCGCGCCTGGTCGGGGGTGAGCCCGGCGAGCCCGGCCTTCAGGATCGACCGGACCGCCTCCCCCCGGACTCCCGCCGGCTCGCCGGCCCGCCTCGCGTATTCGAGCGCCGCCGATTCCGCGAGCTGCGACGCCTTGCTCCCCGGGTCCACCGGCTTCAACGTGGGGGAGAAATCCCCCGTCACGTCGATCTCCAGCCGGATCTGGAAGAGCCCCAGGGACATCCGGTCGCCGCTCTTCAGGCCGTGGGGTTTCTTGGCCTCGATCTTCTTGTCGTTCAGGTACGTCCCGTTCGTGCTCCCGACATCCATCACGCTCCAGGCGCCGTCCCGCTTCTCGAGGCGCGCGTGCTTGCCGGACACGCGCTTGTCCGTGTCGGGCAGGATCACGTCGTTGCCGGCGGTCCGCCCCAGGGTGACCACGTCGCCCGTGAAGACGTACTCTCCCGGCGGCGGAGCGCCGCTGCCGGACTTCGCGACGAAGAGTCTCAGCGTCATGGGCCGGCCCGCGGGAGCGGAGCGGCCGTCAATATCGGCCGCGCGACGCCCCCCGTCAAGGAACCCTTTTGCAGGCCCGGGGACAGGTCCCGGAATTCAATCATCTTTCAACGCATTCTCGTCGAGTCGGACGAGCGCGCCGGCGCCGCGCCGGGCGCCGCGAACTCCGCCATCAGGGCGTCGCACACCTTCCGGATCTCGCGGCCCCGGTCCGCCCGCGACACGAGCTCGACGTGGACGCGCCGCACGAGATCTTCGAATTCCCCGAGCGCGCGGTCGACGGGCCCCGCGAGCGCCCCCTCCGGGGCCACCGCGAAACCGAATCCCGGGATCGCCGCCTCGAGGCGGAACCCGAAGGCCAGGAGGTCCGACCACAACGCCGGCGGGACCAGGTTTTCCTTCTGCTCGCGCGCCTCGCGTCCATAGACGGGAGAGGACTTGTCGAAGGCCGCCGGCTCGGCGTCGAGCAGGATCTTGAGCAGGTCCGCGACGGTCTTGAACTCCACCGGAGCTCCCCCGTCGGGAAACGAGGAGCGGAGCTTCTCCGCGACGCGCCCCACGGCCCCCTCGACCGCCGCCTCGTCCTGCGCATCGTTGACGAGGAGCGCGCGGAAATAGAGCCGCGCCAGCCCGCGCAGGTCCGCCGCGGGCGCCGCCCCGTCGGGCCCCGGGTCCTCGCCGCCCACGTCGATCACCTTCGCGTGGAAGGACCAGAGCGCCGGAAGGTCCGCGCCCGATCCGATCGAGCCGACCATGACGCCCCTCGGGCCGAGCCCCAGGATCGCGCGGCCGGACGCCTCGTGGACGCCCCGCACGCCGCGCGCCGCCTGTCCGAACAGGGCCAGCTTCAAGCGCAGGACTTCGAGGGGAAACCGCCCGGTCCGGTCGCTCCGATGGAACCAGGGAGACGACGAACCGAGCGCCGCGTCGAGGGAGGCCAGCTCCGCCTCGCGTCCCGACGCCCCCGGCTCCGCCAGGGCCCGCGCGCGCACCTCCGGCCATTCGGCGCCGCCGAGCAGGTCCGCGAAGTCGCCGTACCCGAGCGGGAGCACTTCCATCGGGATCGCCTGCAGGTCGTGGAAGGAAAAGGGGACGAGGCGCGATTCGGCCGGAATCGGGGTCGCTTCGTCGGCGCCCTCGGGATAGCACTCCGCGCGGTGCTCGCAGGTGTAGCAGGGGAACTGGCGCTCCAGCCGCTCGCGCGCGTCCTCGGACACCTCGGCGGCCAGGATCGCGCCGCCGTCGCGCGCCAGCCGCGCGGGGCCCCGCACGTCCGCCGTCGTTCCCTCCGGCGCGGGAGCCTCCGAATAAAACACCGGCCCGTTCGCCGAGCACGCGGCGCAGGACAGGTAGCGGACGGAACCCTCGGAGTAGGGCGTCAGCCCGGCCGCGCGCAGCACGGTATCGTCGCGGCAGTCGCGCAGGCTCCCGAGGCAGGCGGGGCAGATCGGATGAAACGACTTGCGCACTTTCCGGCAGAAGAGGACGGGGCGCCCCCGGTCTTCGTCGGGGCCGGGATCGAAGAACCGGACCACGTCGGGCGAGGCCGAGGCCCGGAGCGTCGCGACCTCGCGCTCCCAGCGCTCGTCCACGGCGGCATTGGTCGGGGGCGCATCGGGGACCTGGGGCGCCGACCGCCGGACCTTGAGCGCGATGAGACGGAGGGGCGTGGGCCCCATCGAGACCCGGGCGAGGTAGACGCGCGCGAACCGGCCCGTATCGCTGAGCGTGGTGAAGGGATCGTCCCGCCCTTCCAGGGGTCCTTCCGGGCTGACGAGTTCAAAACGGAGGCCGCCGGGTTGAGATGCCAGCATGGAAGTTCAGTGCGATCCGGTCCGTTTTCCCCGCCGCGCTACCCCCGCGGCGGGGAGGGAGATGATACCCCTGCCTTCGGCGGCGAGGCAACGAATTTGACGGCACCGGAGCCCCCTGGACGCTGACAGCGGAAGGCTTCCATATGTTAAGGTGTCCCTCCCCATGACCGACGAATCCACCCCCGGGTCCATCCCGCCGCCCGGGAAGGACATCGAGGACATTCCGACGGCGAAGACCCTGAAGGGGCTCGACGCCGGCCAGGCGTCCTCGGTTCTCCCCCCGGCCCCACCCTCGGCGCCCCCGGCCATGCCCCCCGAGGCGATGGACGTGGCCTCCGATCCCACCCGGCAGATCAACCAGTACCTCCTCGTCGCGCAAGTCGGCGCGGGCGGGATGGGCGCCGTGTGGAAATCGTGGGACACGAACGGGCGCCGATGGGTCGCCGTGAAATTCCTCAACGCCATCGACGACGACAGCATCCGCCGTTTCCGGCGCGAGGCGCAGGTCACCCAGCGGCTGCACCACCCCAACATCTGCACGATCCACGACGTCTCCGAAGCCAAGGGACGCCCCTACCTCGTCATGGATTATCTCGAGGGAGGGCCGATCGGCTCCGCCGGCGCGCCGCTGCGCTCCCTCGTGGAGACGTTCGTCAAGGTCTGCCGGGCGATCGACTACGCCCACCGCAACGGCGTCATCCACCGCGACATCAAGCCGTCCAACATCATGGTCTCCCCCGCGGGCGAGCCGTGCGTGACCGACTTCGGCCTCGCGAAAGTCGTCATGCCCCAGTCGACGATCTCCATCGCGGCCGCCGTGATGGGCACGCCGTCGTTCATGCCGCCGGAGCAGGCGTCGGGCCGCATCCAGGCGCAGGACGAGAAGAGCGACCTCTACTCCCTGGGCGCGACCCTCTACACGGTCACGACCGGGAAGCCGCCGTTCGAGCGGGAGAACGCGACGGCGACGCTGTTCGAGGTCTGCTCCACCGACCCGGTCGCCCCGCGCAAGATCAACCCGGTGATTCCCCGGCCGCTCGAGGCGGTCATCCTCAAGGGGATGGACAAGGACAAGCGCCTGCGCTACGCGAGCGCGGAGGAGATGGCGCTGGACCTGGAGAGATTTCTCAAGGGCGAGCCCGTCCTGGCGCGGCCGCCGGGCCCGCTGCGGAAGCTCGTGCGGCGCCTGCGGGCGAATCCCCTCGCGTCGGCCGGCGCCGCGGCGGTCGTCCTCGCCACGGCCGTGATGGTCGCGGTCCTGCTCCAGCCGCGGCCGGAGACGCCCCCGCCGGTCATCGTGAACGCGCCCCCGCCTCCGCCTTCGGGACCGACGGACCATCAGAAGTGGCGCGAACGGTTCGAGCCCCTGCAGGCGGAGCTCGCGTTCCACAACTTCCGGACCTTCCCCGCGGAGCGGCTCGTGGAGCTGAAGCGCCTGTTCGCCTCGATGCCGGAACCGCTCGTGCCGGAAGTCGCCAGCTGGTTCCTGGGCCAGGCGGCCCAGGTTCCGTTCGACGTGTGGCCGCGCCGCGAATGGTGGGAGCGCCAGGAGGAGGCGCGCCGGCGGGTGGACTGGTGCCGCACGATCCTCGCGGCCCTCGCCGACCGCTCCGGCAAATTCGCGGAAGCCAAGAACGTCGCCGCCGACCGCGCGGCCCGGTACGCGCCGGTGGCCACCTGGCGGGGCAGCATCACGCTGACCGTGACGGCCACGCCGTTCGCGGAGATCAAGAGCTTGCGAACCGGAAACACGTGGATCGTGCGCGACGGACGACGGACGTCGGATGCGCCGTCGGGCGACGTGCAATACACCCCGTACAAGCAGGACGACCTCGATGTGGCCGACTATGTCGTCGTCCTCTCCCATCCCAAGCTGGGGGAGCGGACCCTCACCATCTCCGGCGGCGCGATGCGCCACGGGGGCCGCTACATTTTTTCCGGATCGCTCGACGATCCCAAGTCGTTCGCGCTGATCGAGAAGCGCTGACGATCAACGCGGCAGTTTCCGCCGGAGCGAACGGGCCGCCGCCGCGGCATCGGGACTGGAAACGACCGCCGCGCCGACCGCGATCCGGTCGACCCCGCGACGCACCAGGCCCGGGAGGCGCCCGGGCGTGATCCCCCCGATGGCGAACACCGGAAGCCCCAGCGCGACCGCGTCCTTCCAGTACGAGAGCCCGCGGGGCGAAAGCCCGGGTTTCGTCGGAGTGGCGAAGACGGGACCGCACGACAGGTAGTCCGCGGCGCGCGCGCGCCGCGCTTCCGCGATCGAATGCGTCGTCGCGCCGACGAGCCCCTCGGGCGGCATCGCGCGCCGGGCCCCGGCGATCGATCCGTCCTCCCGGCCGAGATGCACCCCGTCGGCGCCCGTCTCGAACCGGTCGTTCACGATGAAGAGCGCCCCCTCGCCTCGGGCGACGCGCGCGATCTCCTTCGCGGTCCGGCGAATCTCGGGGCGCGGCCGCCCCTTCATCCGGAGCTGCACCATCTCCGCCCCGCCCCGGATGGCGTCGCGGGCCACGCGCGCGAGCGGCCGGGACGTCAGGAGGGGATCCAGGAGCACGTACAGCCGGACGCGATCGAGCCGCGATGCGCGGAGGAGGGGAGGCAGGAAGGCGCGCTCGGCCTCGTACGTTTCGAATCGAAGGGAAGAGGCGGCGGAGCGGAGATCCGGTCCCGTCTCTTCAAGGGTCCGCAGCGCCTCCTCGAGGCGTTTGAAATTGGCCCCGGCCACGTCGCCCAGTCCGGAGCGCGCGGAGAGATCGTCGCCCCGCCCGACGTCGCGCGCCGCGTCGCGCGACGCGAGCAGCCTCAGCGCGCGCGGACGCTCGAGGGCGGAAAGGCGGTGGCGCATCCGCTTGAGCCGGCGCTGCGCGGCCCGGTCGTCGCGCCCGAAACGGTAGACGTCCTCGAGAACGCGGAGCGCCTCGCGCGCCCGGTTGAAGGCGGCATCGAGGATCCGGTCGAACGTGTGCATCGACGGGGTGACTAGTAGTTCTTCTTCTTTTCCCAGGCGGCCTTGAGCTCGACCCGCTTCCCATCGCGGAGCACGAGGAGCGGAACGTCGACTCCGTCCTTGACCTTCTTCAGCTCGTTGCGGAGGGTGAAATGCCCGTTCTCGAGGGGGAATTTCGCCCCGTTGAATTCGAGCAGGACGTCGCCCACCTTCAATCCGGCGCGCGCCGCGACTGAATTCTCGACGACCCGCAGGACCTTGAGACCGCCCTGGCCCGCCGGAAGGGAGAGCGCCGCGGCTCCCTTCTCGTCGAGGTCCTCCTCGTCGATGCCGAGCTTGCGGGGCGTCTGGAACTCCATGCGGGGCACGCGGTCCGCGACCCGCGCGAGCAGGCGGAGCCCGAACCGGGCGACCTTCGCCATCCGGTCGAAGTCGATCTTCTCCGCGTGATCGGTCTTGGTGTGGTAGTCGGGATGGAATCCCGTGAAGAGGTGGACCGCCGGAATCCCCTTCGACGCGAACGAGTAGTGATCGCTCCCCGGGATGAGCGCCCCGTTCGTGCGGATTTCGACGCCCGACTCCTTCGCCGCCTCCGTGCACAGGTCGACCCATTCCCCCGCGGTGGAGACGCCCATGACGTCCAGGGGCTTGGTCCCGTTGCGCCCCACCATGTCGAGATTGATCATCGCGACGGTCTTCTCGAGCGGAAGGAGCGGGTTGCCGACATAGTGCTTCGATCCAAGCAGGCCCCACTCTTCGCCGCTGAAGGTCATGAAGAGCACGGAACGCTTGGTCCGGATCTTTCCTTCCATGAAGGCCTGGGCGATTTCGAGCACGGTGACGGTGCCCGATCCGTTGTCGTCCGCCCCGTTCCAGATCTTGTCGCCGGGATCGGCGCGGAAGTTGGGAATCCGGCCGGTGTTGGATTCCCCTTCCTTCCCGACGTGGTCGTGGTGCGCGCCGATGATCACGAATTCCGATTTCAGGTCGGGATCGCTCCCTTCGGCGAGGCCGAGCACGTTGCGGGTCGGACGCTTGTCCACGGTGAAGGACTGGAACCACGTCGGATTCCCCTTGTCGTCCTTCTGCCCCGCCGGGCGGAGCCCGATCTTCTTGAAGTGCGCCGCGATGTACTCGGCGGCCTTGTCGTTGCCCGGGTATCCGGCGTTGCGCCCCTCGTACGCGTCCCCCGAGATCTCGGTCAGGTGGGCCTTGAGCCGATCGACGGAGATCCTGCCCGACGCGGCATCGAGGGCGGACGGCGCCGCGGGCTCCTGCGCCGACAGGGGCAGGACCAAGAGCAGGAGGGCCGCCGGCGCGCGATTCACTTTTCCCACCGGGCCGTCAGCGGCGTCCGCTTCCCGTCCCGGATCACCACGAGCGGCACATCTTTTCCGGGCGCGACCGCGTTCAGGACTTTCCGGAGCGAGTCGAATTCGGATCCCGCGGCCAGAGGCTGGTCGTCGAGCCGGACCAGGACGTCGTCCTTCCGGATCCCCGACGCCTCCGCCACGGATTTCGGATTCACCGAGGTGACCCGCACACCGCCTTCGCCCTCCTTCAGGCCGAGCGATTCTCGATCCTCGTCCGCCAGGTCTTCGATGCCGACGCCCAGCGTCCGCCGCGGGGCGGCGGGCGCGGCCCGGCCGAACTCGAGCTTCCGCGCGGCGAGCGTCTCGTCCGCATCGGCGAGGCCCATGAGGATGCGCGCCGACGTCCCCGCCACCTTGACCATGTTGCCGTACGCGAGCTTGTCGGCGTGGTCGGTCACCTTGTGGTAGTCCGCGTGGAATCCCGAGAAGAAGAAGATGAACGGCACGCCCTTTTCCCGGAAGGGCGTGTGATCGCTGTCCCCGCCCATGATCGTCACGGCGTCGTTCACCACGGCCTTGAGACCCGCCGCGGCGGCCGCGTCCTCGACCGTCCGGCGAAGCTTCATCCCCTCGGCCGACCCCACGCCTTCGATCTTCATCGCCTTGTCGGGGTTGCGGCCCACCATGTCGAGATTGAGCATGAAGACGTGCCGCGCGATGGGCACGATCGGATTCGCCACGTAATGGTAGGAGCCCAGGAGCCCGCCCTCCTCGCCGCTGAACGCGATGAAGAGGATCGAGCGCTTCGGCTTCAGGCCGCCTTCGCCGAACGCCTTCACGAGCCCCAGCAGGGTCGTCGTGCCCGACCCGTTGTCGTCCGCCCCGTTCCAGATCTTGTCGTCGTCGCGGGGCCGGTCCGACCGCTGGAACGGAGGCCCCGGGTTGTCCGCGGTCCCGAGGTGGTCGAAGTGCGCGCCGAGGACGAGGATCTCCTTCTTCTTCTCGGGGTCGCTTCCCTCGAGCATCCCGAGGCAGTTGCGCGTGACCAGCTTGCCGATCTTGAACTCCTGGAAGTAGGTGGGCTTCCCCTTCTCGTCCTTGTCGCCGACCGGCGCCAGCCCCGCCTGCTTCATGATCCCGGCGATGTAGGCGGAGGCCTTGGCGTTCCCCTCGTAGCCCGCCTGCCGCCCCTCGAGCTCGTCGCTCGCGAGATACGTGGCGTGCTTCCGGAGCAGGTCCTCCGTGACGAGCGCGAGCGCCCCGTCGACGCCCCCCGCCGCGCGCGCCAGCTCCAGGCGCACCGTGTCGGCGATGGATTCCCGCAGCCGGGCGAGCTCCTCGGCGAGGGCCGCGTCAATGCGCCGCCGGACTTCCTCTGCGGATTCCTGGGGATTTCCCCGGACTGAGATCGGAGCGCCCAGCGTCGCGGCGAGCACGACCAGCGCCATCATCGGCTTGAGACACTTCAAGAGTCGGCCTCCTAGGGTTCGTTGATTATACGGACGTCGGTCCGGTTCTGCAGGGGTTCACAGCGCCCTCGTCTTCCACCGGCCCTTTCTTACGATGAACGCGAACGCCGCGGTGCGCACGCCCCAGTCCGCGATCATCGTGAGCCACAGGCCGTTCAGCCCGAGCCCCGCCTTGAACGCCAGGAACCACCCGAGGGGCACGCGCACGAGCCACACCGAGAGCGCGCCGATGGCGAGGGGGCTTCGCGTGTCCCCCGCCCCGCGGAGCGCGCCGGCGTAGACCATCGCCGCCCCCATCAGCGGCTGCTCGAAGGCCGCGATCAGGAGGCAGGCGACGCCGAGCCGCATCGCCTCCGGATCATCGGGGATGAAGAGGCCGAGGAGCGTTCCCGGCACGAGGACGAACACGACGCCGACGAGGCTCATGAGGAGCGCGGCCAGGAACACGGACTCGCGCGCCGCGATGGCCGCCCGGTCGGGACGCCGCGCGCCGAGGTATTGCCCGACGAGCGCGGAGCAGGCCACGGCGAAGCCGTACCCCGGCATGTAGGAGATCGATTCGACCGTGACCGCCGCGCGGTGCGCCGCCGCGGGATGGCTCCCGAGCGTCGTGACCGCCTTCGAGAAGATGAGGAAGCCCGTCTGCATCAGGAGGGGCTCCACGATCGCCGGACCCGTGACCCGCGCGAGACGCGCGGCGGATTCCCGCGTGACGCGCCGGAACGAGTCCAGCGTCAGCCGGCGCCGCGCCCCGGGAAGGAAGAGCACGAGGGTCACGCCGATGCCCTGCAGCGTGTAGCAGACCATCGTCGAGAAGCCCGAGCCGGCCACCTCCCAGCGCGGCATCCCCAGGTTGCCGAAGATGAGCGCGTAATTCCCGACGACGTTGAGCAGGTTCGCCCCCACCGCGAAGAGCATCGGCGTGCGCGTGTCGCCCGAGCCGCGCAGGATCGCCGAGGAGGCGTTCTCGAGGAGGAGGCCCGGGATCGCCATGGCGAAGAAGAAGAGGTACTGGCGGGCGTGGTGCGCCACCGCCGGGGAGTCCGGGACTTCAAACAGGCTCTCGAGCCGCGGCAGGAGGATCACGGCCGGAACCACGAGGAGGAGGCCGGCGACGAGCGCGACGAGAACCGAGGTCGCGCCCTCCCGCTCGCGCTTCAAGGAATCGCCCTCGCCGTGGGCCCGGGCGACGGTCGCGATCGTCCCGACGCCGAGGGCCATCAGGACGGCGATCATCGAAAAGCCGATGGGGCCGATCACCGACATGGAGGCGAGCGCCTCGGTGCCGAGCCGCCCGACCATGGCCGTGTCGACCACGATCATGAACGTGCGGAAGAGGTTCTGGAGGACGACGGGCCAGGCGAGGCGGAGGATCTCGAGGCGCAGCGCCGTGCGGCCGGGCCGCGGGTGAACCGCCTTGGTGTCGAGGTCGGGCGGGGAGGCGAGCTCTTCGGACATCGCTAGCCGGCGATTTCGCCGGCCGCCATGTCGCCCATCGCGTGCGTGGGGATCCCGCTGTCGGTGCCGATCGACTTGACCCGCCCGCTCGTGAGGAGGCGGATCACGGCCTGCTCGACCGCGGCGCCCGCGGCGCGCTCGCCCACGTGCTCCAGGAGCATGCCGCCCGCCAGGATCGCCGCGAGCGGATTGGCCTTCGCCATCCCCTTGTACTTCGGGGCCGACCCGTGGATGGGCTCGAAGACGGAGACGCGGCCCGGGTGGATGTTCCCGCCCGCCGCGATCCCGAGGCCGCCCTGCAGGACCGCCCCGAGGTCGGTGATGATGTCGCCGAACATGTTCGTCGTGACGATCGTGTCGAAACTCTCGGGGTTCTTGATCATCCACATGCAGCACGCGTCGACGAACGCGACGTCGGTCGCGACGTCGGGATACTCCTT
>DASRJF010000019.1:0-2446 GCA_035649615.1 Planctomycetota bacterium
CCCTCGACGCGTTGCGGAAGAGCCTGAAGTGCCCGCTCGGCGGGACCACGAAGGACGGCAAGTTCACGCTCGACAAGGTCTACTGCCTCGGCAACTGCGCGCTCTCGCCGTCGATCATGATCGACGGTGACGTCTACGGAAGATTCACGCCGAAGACGGTCGCCGCCCTGCTGAAAGGTCGCCGGTGAAACGCTTCTACGTTTCGAACGACGTCTCGGCGCTCGCCGCGGGCGCCGACCGCGTGGCCGTCGCGTTGGCCAGGAAAGGCGCGACGGTCGTCCGCACGTCGAGCCGCGGCGCGTTCTTCCTCGAGCCGCTCGTCGAGATGGACGGCCCCGGCGGACGCGTCGCGTGGTCGAACGCCGCCGAGAAGGACGCCGCGAAGATCCTCGCGGGGAGGGGCGCCACGCCGGTCGACCAGATCCCGTTCCTCGCCAGGCAGACGCGCTTCACGTTCGCGCGCGCCGGATTCATCGATCCGGTATCGATCGAGGATTTCAAGTCGCGCGGCGGCTTCAAGGGGCTCCAGAAGGCGCTCGCGATGGACCCGCAGAAGATCGTCGACGAGGTCAAAGCGTCCGGCCTGCGCGGACGCGGCGGCGCCGCGTTCCCGGCCGGCGTGAAGTGGCAGACCACGAAGGACGCCTCCGCGGACCAGAAGTACGTCGTCGCCAACGCCGACGAGGGCGATCCCGGCACCTACTCTGACCGCATGATCATGGAGGGCGAGCCGTACCGCCTGATCGAGGGGATGGCGATCTGCGCGCGGGCCGTCGGCGCGACGAAGGGCTACATCTACGCCCGCAGCGAGTACCCCCACGCCATCCGGAAGCTCCGCGCCGCCATCGCGCGCGCCACCGAGGCGGGCTGGCTGGGCCACAAGATCCAGGGCGCGGCATTCGATTTCGAGCTCGAGGTCTTCGTCGGCGCCGGCGCGTACATCTGCGGCGAGGAAACCGCGCTCCTCGAGAGCCTCGAGGGGAAGCGCGGGATGGTCCGGCCCAAGCCGCCGTTTCCGGCGATCGAGGGGCTCCACCGGAAGCCGACGGTCGTCAACAACGTCATCACGTTCGCGACGGCGCCCGACATCCTCGACCGCGGCGGCGCGTGGCACGCGTCGATGGGGTCCGAGAAGAGCAAGGGCACGATGCCGCTGCAGCTGGCGGGATGCGTCCGGCAGGGCGGCCTGGTCGAGATTCCGTTCGGCATCACCCTCGAGAGCGCGATCTACGACTTCGGCGGAGGGCTGCCGAAGGGGTCGAAATTCAAGGCGGTCCAAGTCGGCGGCCCCCTCGGATCCATCTTCCCGGAGAAGCTCCTGAAGACGCCGATCTGTTTCGACGAGTTCGCGAAGGCGGGCGGGATCCTGGGCCACGGCGGGATCGTCGTCTTCGACCACGAGACGGACATGGTCGACCTCGCCCGCCATTTCATGGAGTTCACGGCCGAGGAGTCGTGCGGCAAGTGCACGCCGTGCCGGGTCGGATCGACCCGCGCGCGGGAGATCCTCGAGCAGATCCGCGACGGCAAGGGCCGTCCCGAGGATCTGGAGACGCTGAAGGACCTGGGCGACACGATGAAGATGACGAGCCTCTGCGCGCTGGGCGGGCTGGCGCCCTTTCCGGTCCTGACGGCGCTCCAGTACTTCCCGAAGGAATTCGAGCGCAAGCCCCGCGCACGCTAGAATGAATGCGGGTATGGGAACCAACGGCCACGTCACGGTCACGATCGACGGGAAACGCGTCGAGGCGAAACCCGGCGAGACTGTCTGGACCGCGGCGAAACGCGCCGGCATCGACATCCCTTACCTGTGCGCGTCGTCCGCCCTGAAGCCCTACGGCTCCTGCCGCCTCTGCGTCTGCGAAGTCGAGGGCGCGCGCGGCTTCCCCGCGTCGTGCACGACGCCGGTCCGCGACGGCATGGTCGTGAAGACCGACGGCGAGCAGACCAACCGCCACCGAAAGAACATCGTCGAGCTCTATCTCTCCGAACAAGGGGAGGGGGCGGACTCGCTCAAGGCCCTAGCGAAGCGGTTCGGCCTCACCCAGGTGCGCTACCGGACGCCCGCGAAGCGCACGTACGAAGTCGATGAAACGAATCCGTTCTTCTCGTTCGACCCGAACACGTGCATCGCGTGCGCCCGCTGCGTCCGCGCGTGCGACGAAATCCAGGGGACGTTCGCGATCTCGATGCTCGGCCGCGGGTTCGCGTCGAGCGTCGTCGCGGGCAACGACGTCGGTTTCGCGGCCTCCAACTGCGTCTCCTGCGGCGCGTGCGTGAAGGAGTGCCCGACCGATGCGCTCCACGAAAAGGCGGTCGCCGAATTCGGCAAGCCCGAGTACGTGTCGCGCACGACCTGCGCCTACTGCGGCGTGGGATGCAACTTCGACGTCGGCGTCGCCAAGGGCCGGATCGTGTCCATGCGCCCGGTGGAGTCGAGCCCGGT
>DASRJF010000020.1:0-19845 GCA_035649615.1 Planctomycetota bacterium
TGGTCGATGATCGAGACGCTGATCTGCGCGAGCCGGTAGACGTTGGCCTCGCGGGCGCGGTAGTCGCCGCCCTTCACCGTGTCGTAGAAGAGGCGCCAGACGCTGTCGCCGTCGTTCGCGTAGTTCTTGGCCGCGTTGATGCCGCCCTGCGCGGCGATGCTATGGGCGCGGCGCGGGCTGTCCTGGAAGCAGAAGCACTTCACGTCGTAGCCGAGCTCGGCGAGCGAAGCCGCGGCCGACGCGCCGGCGAGTCCGCTGCCGACGACGAGAATCGTGTACTTCCGCTTGTTCGCGGGGTTGACGAGCTTGTTCTCGAATCGCGCCCGTTCCCATTTCTTTTCAATGGGCCCGTCCGGAACATTGGCCTTGAGTTCCATGGCTTAGTCCAAGGTCCTGAGTCCAAGGTGATCCGGGGTCCAAGGTCCAATGTCGGTCCAAGGTCCAACCTCGGACCTTGGATCACCTTGGACCTTGAACCTTGAACTCCTCATTTGACAATCCCCGCCCAGATGGCCAGCGGGATGGAGATGTATCCCATCGTGATCAGGACGGCCGCGATCGCGGCGCCCTTTTTCAGGATCGGCGTCCACTTCGGATGGTTGACGCCCACCGACTGGAACATGCTCCAACCGCCGTGAAACAGGTGCGTCCCGAGGAGCACCATCGCAACGATGTACGCGACGGAAGCCCACCAGACCCTGAATCCCGCGATCATGTTGTCGTGCACCTTCAAGTGCTCGAACTGCGGATGGAAATGTCCCGTCGTGAAATGGCCGAGGTGATAGATCACGAAGAGCGCGACCAGCGGCCCGCTGATCATCATCGTGCGCGCCGCGTAGCCCGCCTCGCGGTAGTCCTTGAACCGGTACGGTTCGGGCCGCGCGGCCCGGTTCTGCTTCGTCAGCGCGATCGCGCACACGATGTGGAGGATCACGGCCGCCAGGAGCCCGATCCGCATGGTCCACAGCAGGGCCTTGGAGGTCTGGAGGAACCTGCCGTACGCGTCGATCGCGGCGCCGCCGTCGTCGATGAAGATCTGGAGATTGCCGACCAGGTGCCCGATGACGAAGCCGAAGAGAATGACCCCGGTGACGGCCATGAGGAATTTCTTGCCGAGCGAGGAGCGCCAGAGTCGGATCGCGAGGTTCATTTCAGGAATCGCTCGGCGATTTTCGTCCACACCTGGACGCCGATGGGCAGGCTCTCCTCGTCGAAGTCGAACCGCGCGCTGTGGTGCGGGTAGTCGAGCCCCTTCTTCGCGTTCGCCGAGCCGAGGAGCCAGTAGCACCCCGGCACGCGCTCGAGGACGTACGACATGTCCTCCGCGCCCATGGTGATCTCCTGCGCGATGACGTTCGATTCTCCCACGACCTCCGCGGCCGCGGCGCGCACCAATTCAGTCATCTTCGGGTCGTTGACGGTCGGCGGGTAGCCGTCGCGCCACTCGATATCGGCCTTCGCGCCGAACGCGCCCGCGACGCCCTTCGCGATCGCGCGGATCTCCTTCTGGATCATCGCGCGGACGGGCTTCTCGAGCGCCCGGCACGTCCCGTTCAGGGTCGCCGTGTCCGAGATGATGTTGTGGCGCACGCCGCCGTGGATTTGTCCGACGGTGACGACGGCCGACTTCAGCGGGTGGGTCTTCCGGCTGACGATCGTCTGGAGCGCGAGGGTCAGGTGGGCCGCGACGACGATGGGGTCGATCGTCTGGTGCGGCGCCGCGCCGTGGCCGCCCTTCCCCGTGATCTTCACGGTGAACTCGTCGGCGCTCGCGAAAACCGGGCCGGGTCTCGCGCCGATTTGACCGACCGGAAGATCGTTCCACATGTGCATCGCGAACGACGCGTCGACCTTGGGCTTGTCGAGGATGCCCGCCTCGATCATGGGCAGCGCGCCGCCGGGGCCTTCCTCGGCGGGCTGGAACATGAACTTGATCGTTCCGGCGAGCTTGTCGCGGCGACCCGCGAGGACGGTCGCGGCGCCGAGGGCGGTCGCGACGTGCCCGTCGTGGCCGCAGGCGTGCATCATGCCGGGGACCTTCGAGCGGTAGGGGACTTCGTTCAGCTCGGTGACGGGAAGGCCGTCGATATCGGCTCGCACGAGCATCGTCGGGCCGGGTTTCGCGCCCTTGATCGTGGCGAGGATGCCCGTACCGGCGATGCGCTTCGATTCGACGCGGATCGCGCCGAGCCGCCGCTCGATGAGGTCGGCGGTGCGAGTCTCCTTGAAACCCGCCTCGGGATGGCTATGGACGTCGCGGCGGATGGCGACGACGTCGGAAGTTACGGCTTTGACGTCCTCGGACAAGCGGGGACCGGGCATGGCGGGTGTCTCTCTCTAGTTGGATAACTATAGAGGCCGGAAGTGCGGTTGTGCAATGACCCGGTAGGTGCTGCGGTGCTGCCGTGCTGCGGTGGTGCTGCCGTCATGGACAATTGCCACGGGAGACTTGCACTGCGGAGTTTGCGATATCTGAGGTCCGCCGTCGTCCGTCCGAGGTCGTCACCCGTTGCCCGTCCGACGGCAGGCTAAGGTCACTCCATAGGGACTACGACCTCGGTGTCGAAGGGTTCCTGGATGGGCTTGCGGATGGCGATCTTCATCGATGCGAAGTCGGAAGCCGGCTGGCTCCCGTAGATCCCCCTGTACTCGCGGAACTCGAGCAGCTTGCGAACCGGGGGCGCGGGCTTGGGGCCAGGGCCGCAATCGCACCACTGGCCGGGTTCTCTCATCTTTTCGGGCCGGGGAGGAAAAGTAGTTGTCACTGGGGTGCCCGAATCCGGCGCCCGGCCTTCCTTATAGGTTCCCACCAGCTCCGCATAGAGGAATCGATACAGTTCCAACGGCTCGGGCGGCGTGACTCTCAACTTCGGATACTCGTACTGGATCACGTACGAACCGACGTGAAAAGTCTCGGCAACTTCGGGATTGGCGACCTTCAACTCGTAATGGGAGTTCCACTGGAGGCGGCCTTTAAGACGAAGTCGGAGCTCTTCGCCTCCCGTTTCGACGAAAGCGTAATACGGACCGCACGGTTCGCACCGGGCCACCGGGCGCGAAGTGCCGTCCTTGCCCCGCGCTTCCCATGTCTCGATGAAAACACTGCTCATTCCATCCAACTTTGCCTTGATCCGAACTCCCTTCACCTTGCCGTCGACGTCGATGGGCGTGCAGGTCAAATCGAGCCAAGCGCCCGGCACATAGGCTCGCGGCTTGCGAGGCGATTTCGACGGAGTGACCTCGCACGCCCCCTCCTTGTAGAGGATCGTGCACTTCGCCTGGACTTCGATCGCGTCCAGGATCTTCCGAAGCGTCTCTTCTTTCGCAGAGAGGGTGATGCGCGCCTCGGGATCGATTTCGCCCGAGAAGTTGGCATTTGTGAGCTGCTTGATGACGTCGGCCGCTTTCGCATTCTTGAAGTCGACCGTGTGAAGATTGAGGACTCTCCTACGCTCCATCGCGTCGTGATGACGCTCACGCTCCGGCCGATCGATTTGGAAGATGAGCGATTTCACGCGGGCCGCTATGGCGGCGTCCTTCGAATCCAGCGCCTTCCTGAGTTCCGGTAGGGCCTTCTCCCCCGCCTTGAGCAGTTGAGCCTGGGCGGCGTCGCGGCGCTCGATCTCATCGTGCCCGAGATCGGCGATCCAACGGTCGATCTCGGAGTCCTGCTGAAGGACCAGGCAGAACATGAGAAGTGCCAACGACCGCATCAATTACTCCGGCTTGATGACCGCCTCGACTTCGAACGGCTCCTCGAAGCGCTTGTAGATCACGACGTTCATCGATTTGAAATCGGAGGGCTCGTCGTTCCGGTACTCGTACTCCTCGTATTCCTTCGACTTCAGGGCGGGGCCCACCTCGACCACGACGACCACCGGCCTCACGGGACCGCAGTCGCACCACACGCCCGGGTCGCGTTCCCCGATTCGCCCGCCGAAGCGGCCGCCGAGGCGACTATCCCGGTTGGGTCCGTGCCCTTCCTTGTACGTTCCCCGCAGCCCCGCCCTCGCGAACTGGCCTTGGGGAACCTCGACGGGCGACGTCACCGAGACCTTGGGAAACTCGTACGTGGCGGTGTACGTCCCGACCCGGAAACTCTGGGAGACGGTCGGGTCGGCGACCTTGAATTCATATGGACTCTCCCAGGTGACATCCCCCTTGAGCTTCACCCGCAGTTCCTGGCCCTCCGCGCCTTTCACCAGGGCGAGCATGGGGCCGCACGTCTTGCACGTCTCCACGGCGATCGGTTTCCCCGCGGTATCGCATACGTCCCAGCGCTGGATCCAGGGACTGGTTCCCTCGAGATCCTGGACCTTGAGCCGCGTGCCGACGAACTTGCCTTCTTTGGAGTACGGCCTGGCGCTGAACTGCAGCGTGACCCCCGGACCGTAGCCGCGGGGACTCCTCAGGAAACGGCCGTCGCGGACCTCCAGGGCGCTCCCGCCCTTCCATTCCCGGATCGACGCCTCCAGCTGATCCTCAATGGCGTCGAGACACCGGCGATACGGGGCGTCCTTGAAGTCGAGCGTAAGCCGTCGCTCCTCCTTCAAGTGAGAGTCGAACTTCCGCCCCAATTGCCTTTCCAGCGAGGCCAGCACCGAGGAGAGAGTTGCGTCCTTGACCTGGATGGTCACGAGACGGAGCGCCAGGGGACGCTGGAGGGCGTCGTGCTCCTTCTCACGCGACGGCCGCTCGATCTCTTCGATCACGGCCCGGAGACGGGCGGCGTGCGATTCAGGCGCGGATTTCAAGGACGCCTTGAGCGACGGAAGGACCTTCTCGCCCGCCTTGATGAGACCGCGCTCCGCCTGGTCGCGGCGCTCGATCTCGTCGTGGCCGAGATCGGCGATCCAGCGGTCGATCTCGGAGTCCTGCTGGAAGAGCAGGCAAAGCATGAGAAGCGCCAACGACCGCATCGATTACTCCGTCACAACGTCGATGCCCGCTTCGAACGCCTCTTCGATGGGCTTGAAGAACCGGACTTTCATGGATTCGAATTGCTCGACGCGAAATCCACCTTCCGAGCAGCGTCCACCTGAAATCAGCTTCGCCTCCGACGCTACGACGGGGGCGGGACCTTCCTTGCATCGGCACCAGCTCCTGTCAGCCCTACTCGGATAGCTAACGCGGCCCACTCCCAACGTGTCATATACGCCCGGGTTTCGAAACTCCTTCTTCAGGACGCCGTCGAGCTCCGCCCGACCGCTCATGTGTCCCGGCACGGGCTTGTTCAATGACCACGTGAGCTTGGGAAACACCCATTCGATGTTGAAGTCTCCCACCTTGAAGATCTGCTCTTTGGCGGGATCGGCCAGCTTGAATTCGTAATGGCTTTCCCACCTGAGCCGGCCTTTCACCTTGGCCTTGAAGGGACCCGGCGAAGCGGTTTTGAGCAGGAAGTAATCCGGACTGCACCGGCCGCATCGATCGAGAGGAATCCACACGCCCTTGGAATCGCACACATCGACCGCATCCACAAGGCTGAAATGATGGGACATCCGCTTGACCGAGAGACTCCATCCCGACGCGTCGTCCGGATTGAACCGGGTCGCGGACACCTCCAGGGTGACTCCCTGCAGATACGTCCGCGGCTTCCGGGCCGGCGCCATCGCCTTCGCCGCGTAGGAGTCCTGGACGATGTGCTCCAGTTTGAGCTTCAACTGGTCCTCGATCAGATCCATGCACTGCCGGACCGGCAGGTTCTTCACATCCAAGGTCACCCTCAACGACTCATCGAACTTCTCCTTGTCCGACATGATCACGGTCACGTCGGACTGGGCGCAGAGGGCCGTGATGGCTTCATCCCGCGTCGCCGACTTCAACTGGAGCGTCACGATCCCGAGACGGCGCGACCGCTGGGATACGTCGAGTCTCTTCTCGCGCTCCAGCCGGGCGGCGTAGGTCTCTTCCTGGAAGGAGGTGGCGGCGAGCAGGGCCAGGAGGCCCAGCAAGAATCGCATGGCTTACTCCGGCGTGACGACGGCCTCCGCTTCGAACGTCTCCTCGATTCCCTTGTAGAACCGGATCTTGAGCGACTCGAACTGGTCCGGCTTGCGGGCGCGGAAGGCGGCCTCGTAGTAGCTCCCGGCGCTGACCATGACGGGTTGCGTCGGGGGCAGCGGCGCCGGCCCGTTGGCGCACGCGCACCACATCTTCGACGCCCGCGGCGCGGGCGGCACGACGCCGATCCCCATCGCGCCCGTTCCGCCCGGCGTCTGGAACTGCTTCTTCAGCTTGGCGGCGAATTCGGCCCGGCCGACCAGGTGCTGGGGCACGGGCTCGGAGGAGGTCCACTTCACCTGCGGCCACTCGTACTTCATCGCGAACGTGCCGACCTTGAAGTCCTGCGACTTGGCGACATCGGTGACCGGCAGATCGTACGGGCTTTCCCAGGCGAGCCGCCCCTTGAACTTCACCGTGAAGGGACCGGGCTTGTCGGTCCGGAGGAGCGCGAAGCGCGGATTGCACCTCCCGCACCGCTCGACCTTCACCGCCCCCTTCTGGCTGTCCAGGGCCTCGATCGAGTCGACGAACACCGTCGCCGCGGTCCCCGTCTGCTCCGTAGTCAGGCAGTACCCCACCTGCTGGTCGTCGGGTTTGAAGGGCGTCAGCGAGAACTCGAACGTCGCGCCGGGAACATAAGCGCGCTTCTTTCGCGAGGGCGGCTCCTTGGACACGCGGTGCCAGTTGTTCCGGCTGACGATCGTCGCCTTGAGCGCGTCCTCCATCTGGTCGAGGCACTTCCGCAGCGGGACGTCCTTCACGTCGATCGTGAGCTTCGACTTCGCGTCGATCGTGGAGTGGAACGTCGAATCGACCTGCCCGCCGAGGACCTTGAGCGCCTCGCTCAGCGGCGCGTCCTTGAGCTGGAGCGTGACGATCTCGAGCCGGCGCGGACGCTGCGCCGCGTCGTGCTGTTTTTCGAATTCCAGCCGCTCGATCTCGGCGGCCACCGCCTTGGCGCGCTCCGCGAGACCGGCGGTCTTCGCCTCGAACGCCTTCTTGAGCGCGGGGAGCGCCTTCGTCCCCGCCTTGATGAGCGACTTCTCGGCCGCGGCGCGCTGCGCCGGATCGGCATGGACGAGCTCCGAAATCCACTTCTCGATCTGGGCGTCGTCCTGGAAGCCCGCGAGGGTGAACGCGAGGAGCGCGAGGAGCGCGATTCTGTAAATCGCCATGAAGTTGCAGTCTATACGCAGGTACTCTTATAATCAAAGTCCTTGGTTCAAGGTCCAAGGTGCTCCAAGGTCCAAGGTCCAGGGTCCGCGACATTGGACGAGCGACATTGGATCACCTTGGACCTTGAACTCAGGACTTGTCCTCTTAAGAGGTGACCCCATGTCCGGCCATTCCCACTGGGCGACCATCAAGCACAAGAAGGGCGCCGCGGACGCCAAGAAGGGCAAGCTCTTCTCCAAGATCGCGCGCCTGATCATCCTCGCCGCGCGCCAGGGCGGCGGCGACCCCAAGATGAACCTCAAGCTCCAGTACGCGCTCGACGAGGCCCGCGCCGCGAACATGCCCAAGGACAACGTCGAGCGCGCCATCAAGCGCGGCACCGGCGAGCTCGAGGGCGTCACCTACGAGGAGGTCACCTACGAGGGCTACGGCCCCGGCGGGGTCGCCTTCCTCGTCGAGGCGCTCACGGACAACAAGAACCGGTCCGCCGCGGAGATCCGGAAGATCTTCGAAGGCACGGGCGGAAATCTCGGGACGACGGGCAGCGTCCGGCGTCTCTTCGAACGGAAGGGCCTGATCCGCGTCCTCGCGGCGGGCGTGTCGGAGGACCAGCTCATGTCCGACGTCCTCGACGCGGGCGCCGACAACATGGAGAAGGCCGGCGACGCGTTCGAGATCACGACCGCCGCCCTCGACTACGACAAGATCAAGAAGGAGCTCGAAAAGAAGTACAAGATCGAGAGCTCCGAGCTGGCGATGATCCCGAGCCTGAACGTGCCGGTCGACGAGGAGATCGGGCAGAAGATCCTGAGGCTGATGGACGGGCTGGATGACAGCGACGACGTGCAGAAGGTCTACGCGAACTTCCAGCTGCCCGAAACGTTATTGAAATAGACTGCAGACTACAGACTTCAGACTTCAGACTTCAGAAGTCTTCAATCGGGTTCTTTCTGAAGTCTGAAGTCGGAAGTCTGAAGTCAATACACAATGTCCACCCTGATTCGCTGTCCCCGCTGCAAGTCGGAAACCGACGCCTCGGCGTCCAAGCCGGGCTCCATCATCAAGTGCGTCCATTGCCGGGGCGACATGCGCGTGCCGGAAGGCGCCAGGACGCCCGCCGCGGCGGGGGGCGCGAGGGCGGGCGGCGGCCGCCAGAGCACGCTCTTCCGTCGCATGACGAACGCCACCGTCCCGGGCCAGCGCGGTCGCTCCGTCGCGGTGCCGGGAGGCTCGGGCGGAGAGCGCGGCGCTTCCGGGCGCGGCAAGGACATGAACGGCCTCTACATCGGCGCGGGCATCGCCGCGCTGGTCGCCGTCGTCATCGGCATCGGCCTCGTCATGAAGAGCAAGGGCTCCGGCGAACCCACGACGAAGGGCGGGGCCAAGAAGGAGATGCGCGCGCCCATCCAGGCTCCTCCTCCCCCTCCCCTGCCTCCCGCCCCGCCTCCGGCGCCCGAGAAGCCTCCCACCGATGGAACCAAGGGGCCCCCCTCATCGTGGGAACCCGACGCCGCGTCGTACACCCTCGAGGCCGTCAAGCCCCTCCCCGTCGATGCGACGGCGGAAAAGGACGCCCTGAATTTCATCCGGCAGAAGGACACCAAGCGGATCAACACGACGCCGTTCCGGTACCTTCCCTTCGTGATCAATGCGCTCATCAGCGACGATCGGGAGCTGGCTCACGCGGCGTTCGTCGTCCTGAACGAGTTCTGCGAGGACCGCAAGGAGTACGACTCCAAGGGCAAGCCCATCCTCGACCTGGCGTGGGTGAACAGCGCCCACTACCGCGGCTACATGTACCAGTGGTGGAACAACAAGTGGTGGCCGGAGCGCGCCAACAAGCTTCCGGACGCGCCGGGCAACGTGCAGGCCGTGGAAAAGCAGGATTGGGTGGGCCTGGCCCGGGCGATGATCGGCGGCAGCTTCCACATCGAGGACTCGCCCCAGGCGGTGGCCTTCCGGAAGGTGAAGAACCTGGGCCGGGCCGCCTGGCCCAAGCTCGCGGATCTGCTCGACCACGACGAGATCCCGCTGGCCCGGGCCGCGGCGCAGGCGCTCCAGGAACTGACCGGCGAGAAGAAGCCGCTCCCCAACGAGACGAACCGCGCCGAAGTCAAGAACGCCTGGCTGGCCTGGATCGAGAAAAACAAGTAGCTCCGGTGCGCATTCTCTGCGCTCCCACCGCCTTCAAGGAAACCCTCGGCGCCGCCGAGGCCGCTTCCCTCATGGCCCGCGCGACCGGCGGCACTCCCCTGCCCGTGGCCGACGGGGGCGACGGCACGCTCGACGCGTTTGAAGCCGCGACCCAGGGCGTCCGGGTCCGCCGCCAGGTCACCGGCCCCCTCGGCGATCCCGTGGACGCCGAGATGGTGTTCGCCCCGAACCTGGCGGTGATCGAGATGGCCTCCGCGAGCGGCCTCAAGCTCGTGCCCCCGCACCAGCGCGATCCGCTCCTCACCCGCACGTGGGGCGTGGGAGAGCTGATGCGCGCCGCCTGGCCCCGCCGGATCCTGCTCGGCGTCGGAGGGAGCGCGACGGTCGACGGCGGCGTGGGCGCGCTCGCGACGCTCGGCGTGCTGGGGCCCAAGCCCGAGGCCCGCGGCATGGAGATCATCCGGCGGACCACCGTCCTCTGCGACGTCTCCACGAAGTTCCTCGACGCGCCCCGCGTCTTCGGGCCCCAGAAGGGCGCGACGCCGAAGATGGTCCGGATCCTCGAGAACTGGTTCGAGCTCTGGGCCTCGATGCTTCCGCGCGACATCCGCCGCGTCGCGGGCTCCGGCGCGGCCGGCGGGCTCGCTGGAGGATTGGCGGCCTACGGTGCGAGCGTCGTCCCGGGGGCTCGCTACCTCCTGCGGGCGCTTGATTTCGACCGGCGCGTGCGGGGGTTTGACCTCGTCCTCACCGGAGAAGGCCGGTTCGACAAGACGTCGCTCCTGGGCAAGGCCACGGGCGCCGTGATCCAGGCCGCGCGCCGGGCCCGCGTGCCCGTGGCGGTCGTCTGCGGCCGGTGGTCGCAGGGTTCCAAGCCGCCCGGGGTCGTCGCCGTGGCGGAATCGCCCGATCCCGCCCGCGCCCGCGAAGGTGTGGCGCGCGCCGCTGTTGAAGCTGTCGCTCAAGCCCGCCGCGCCATGGGTCGATAACTCTCCTGCCGTGAAATTCTTCGATGCGGCCCTGTTGTCGGCGGCGATCGGGCTGACCTGCTCGTCCGTCTTCCTCTTCGCCTCCGACTACCCGGGAACGTTCGTCCCGACCTGCTCGCCTCCGCCCGTCGAGACAACCGCCCAGCGCTCGAAGGACTTCATCGCGATCGTGATCCACGGCGCGTCCCCCGCCTGCCGGCACCGCGAGCCCGGATCGCAGGATTCCAAGGCGCACTTCGTCGTCCCGATGGAGGGCGATGACGGCGTCGTCCGGATCGAGGCGACGACCCGGTGGCGCGAGCAGCTGACGGCGGATCACACGCGCAACAAGACCGTGAACCGGCGATCGATCGCCGTCTGGATGGAACTCGCGACGGCCGAATCCCTGCCCTCTCCCGCCCAGTCCGAAGCGCTGCGGCGGCTCGTCGACCGGCTCCGGTCGGTCTATGGAATCCCCGCGGAGCGGATCTTCACGCACTCCGAGGTGGACGTGGCGACGACGTGCGGCTCGGCGGTTCGGCCGTAATCAGGCGGTCCGAAGTAAGTCGTCGAACCCTGCGGACCGCCTATCCTAAGCGGCCTGACGGTGGACCAGAACTTCGAGGGCCCTGCCTAGTTGTTGTTCTCGGGCTGCTGATCTTCCCGCTTCTTCCGGCTCGCCGCGGCCGCCGCCTCGAACTCCTTGGCGAGCTCCTGGAGCGCGACGATCTCGCGGTGGGCCGCGAGCATCCAGACCTCGCGCTTCTCCTTGGGAAGCGGCGGCTTCTCCGTGCCCGCCTTCCACGCGGAGTACGCGTCCTCGAGTCCCTTGAGCTGCGTGTTCAGGAGCGACCGCGTCTCGCCGATCTGGCGGCGCAGCTGCTCCATCCGCTTTTCCTTGTCCAGCTTCACGTTGTCGTCGATGGGCGCCTGGATGCCGTCGTTGATGGTCTGGAGGGCCCATTTCAGGAAGTTGAGGTACACGATCATGTGGCGCCGCGCCTCCGGCCCGTCCTGCTTGTCCCAGTCGCTGCGCGTGAGGAGCGCCAGCGCGAGATACCGGTGGATGTGCGGGCTCTTGCACTCGGGACCGTGATCGGGCTTCGTGATGTCCCCCCGCTCGTGGGAGAGCACGAGCTGGTACTGCTTGACCGCCTCGTCCCGCTCCCTCTTGCGAAGCGCGATCCCTTCCTCGTTCTCCAGGTACGGCAGCACGGTGAACGACGTGGAGCGGCGGTAGAACAGGTCCCCGAGTCCCTTGTTCGCGATGAGGTCGCCGGGCCGCATCTGCAGGCACTTGTAGAAGGCCTTGGCCGAGTCCTCGTGCCACTTGTCGGCTTCCTGCCACTTCTTCAGCCCCGCCTGGCGCTTCTTGTCGCGGAGCAGCCGTTCCGCGACCTCGTAGACGATCAACCCGTACTCCGCCGACGCGTTGGCGACGCCCAGCGTGGCCTGGTACATCTCGCGGCTGCTCGACGCGAACTCCGCGGCGGCCGCGAACCGGCCGATGGCTTCGTAGAACTTGCCGTTGGAGTAGTAATTCTGGGCGAGCATCATCTGCTCAGCGTGTCGCTCGTCCGTGGTGGCGCACCCCGGCGCGATCCCCGCCGCCAGGAGGGCGGCCGCTACGGCAAACCTACACATGGGCCAGACTCCTTCGAATGACATCTTCGACGCGCGCTTCCGTCCCGAGGTCCCGGCGCGCTTTCCGCACGGCCTGCCCGGCTTCGGACGGGTCGTACCCCAGCGCCACGAGGGCGGACGTCGCGTCCCTTTCTAAGGACGCGGTCTCCGACCCCTTTCCGGCGACCAATTCGTCGGGAAGTTTCCCCTTGAGCTCGACGATGAGCCGGCTCGCGAGCTTGTCGCCGATCCCCCGCACCCGCTTGAGCGAGGCCGCGTCGCCCTCCTCAATCGCCCGCTGGAGGTCCGCGACCCCGATGTTCGACAGGATGGCGACGGCGCGGGAGGGCCCGAGGCCCGAGACCCCTTCGACGAGGCGGCGGAAGAGGTCGCGCTCCTTCTCGGTCGCAAACCCGTACAGGCGCATCGCGTCCTCGGAGACCTTGAGGTAGGTGTAGACCGTGACGTCGCCCGAGGTCGGGATGACTTCGTAGGTCGAGAGCGGGATGTCCACGCGATACCCGACGCCCGCGACATCGATGACGAGGTGCGTCGGCTTGCGCGCGGCGAGACGGCCTCTGAGGTGGTCGAACATGGGGGGCGAATTATACCCCCGCGACCGCCCGGGGACTACAGGGAAGCCGCCCGGCGCAGGGTCGCCCTCACGACGTCGAGCACGCCCCCGCGCGAGGTGCGGTAGAGCTCCTTGCCGAGCTCGCGCGCGCACGCGGCGCGGCGCTGGCGGGCCTTTTCGTCGACGAGCAGGAACGTGAGATTCTTGATGAGGGCCGCGAGGTCGACGGTCTCGTCGCCGGTGATCCGGCTCCCGACCCCGACGTTGTTGACCTGGGCGAAGCAGACCGCGTCGGCGTTGTCGCTCGCGACGACCAGCGGCCGGCCGGCGCGGAGGAAGTCGAAAATCTCTTCCACGGAGAACGACGGGAGCGAGCTGCCGACGGATCGGGTCAGGTAGAGGCCGACGTCGCCCGCGATCGCATAGCGCTCCGAGTCCGCGGCCGACACCGGGCCGGTGAAGATGACCGCGGCGTCCAGGTTCCGCGCGCGGGTCTCCCCTTCGACCTTGGATCGGCGGGGACCGTCGCCGAGGACGACGAAGTGGACGGTCGGGCAGGCTTCCATGACGTACGGGACGGCCTTGAGCAGCATCTCGAGCGGCCGTTCGGCGCCGAATCCGCCCCGGCACACGACGATGCGGCCGTTGACGGGCAGACCGAGCTCGGACCGGAGACCGGGGATGTTGACGACGGGGGTGACGGGCGACATAGGGTCTCTCTCCTTCCTATGAAAGTTTCGGCAGGATGGAGAGATTGCTGCAGCAGGATCTAGGAAAGCAGCTTCAGGGCTTCCGCGGCGTGGTTTTGCGCCGGAATCCCCTGGAGGACGGATTTCAGCCTGCCGTCGGCGTCGATCAGGAGGGTCGACCTCGTGAGGCCGTCGTACTTCTGCCCCTTCCACTCCTGCGGGCCGTAGAGGCCGAGCGCGGAAGTGACTTTCGTGTCGACGTCGCACAGGAGATCGTACGGAAGCGCGTACTTCTCCTTGAACGCCGCGTTCTTCGAGGGTTCGTCGTTGGAGAGCCCGAACACTTTCACGCCCGCCTTCGCGAAACTCGCGATGGCATCGCGGTACCCGCAGGCCTGCTTCGTTCACCCCGGCGTGTCGGCCTGGGGGTAGACGAAGAGCGCGACGGGCGCGCCCTTCAGCGCCGTGAGCCGCACTTTCTTCCCGGTTTGGTCCGGCAGTTCGAAATCGGGAACCGGGTCACCGATCTTGATCTTGAGTTCCGTCATTTGAACTCCCAGGAATGGGGAATTAGGAATTAGGAATAAGGAATCGAATCAAGAATGTGGAACCCAGGGTACCGCATTCCGGATGGCGGATTCCATTCCCTATTCCAAATTCCATTCCTAATTCCAGATTCCAAATTCCAGATTCCATCCTCACAGGATGTACTTTTTCAAGTTCTCGTCTTCGAGCACGTTTTTGAGACGCTCGCGGACATACTTCGCGTTGATCGGGATCTTCGTCGGCGCGAGGTCGGGCGCCTGGAACGAGATGTCCTCGAGCACCTTTTCGACGATCGTGTGAAGGCGGCGGGCGCCGATGTCCTGCATCGCCTCGTTCGCCGCCGCGGCGAGACGCGCCATCTCCTCGATCGCGTCCTTGGCGAACTCGACCTGGACTCCCTCGGTCTCGAGCAGCAGCGTCGCCTGCTTGAGCATGGCGTTGCGGGGCTCGGTGAGGATGCGCGCGAAATCCTCGCGCCCGAGGGAGGTCAATTCGGCCCGAAGCGGAAACCGCCCCTGGAGCTCCGGGATCAGGTCGCTCGGCTTCGACAGGCTGAACGCGCCGGCCGCGACGAAGAGGATGTGGTCCGTCCGCACGGGTCCGTACCGGGTCGCGCACGTCGCGCCCTCGACGATCGGCAGGAGGTCGCGCTGGACGCCGCCCCGCGACACGTCGGGTCCGCTCCCGCCGCCCGCCGAGACGATCTTGTCGATCTCGTCGATGAAGACGATGCCGTTTTCCTGGGCGCGGCGGAGCCCCTCGCGCGTCACGCGCTCGCGGTCGATGAGCTTCTCCGCCTCCTGCTGGGAGAGCACGCGGCGCGCGTCCTCGACGGTCGTCTTCCGGCGGACGCGCTTCGGCTGGAACATGTTGCCGAGCGCGCCCGGCAGGTCGAGCCCCATCTCCTCCGTCCCCTGCGGCGAGAAGACCTGCATGAACGGGACGGTCTTTTCCTCGACGTCGATCTCCACCTCGCGGCTGTCGAGCTGTCCGGCGCGGAGCTTCTCGCGCTGCTTCTCCCGCGCCTCCTCGTATTTCGAGGGCGGATCCCCCTCCGCCGGTTTCGGCGTCAGGAGGTCGAGCAGGCGCTCCTCCGCGTGCTCGGCGGCGCGCTTCTGGACGCGCGTCATCTCCTCCTGCTTCACCAGGGCGATCGACGTCTCGACGAGCTCGCGGATCATCGACTCGACGTCGCGCCCCACGTAGCCGACTTCCGTGTACCGCGTGGCCTCGACCTTCACGAACGGGGCGGCGACGAGGGCGGCGAGCCGGCGGGCGATCTCGGTCTTGCCGACGCCCGTGGGGCCGATCAGCATGATGTTCTTGGGCGACACGTCCTCGCGGACGCCCTCGGGCAGCTGCTGGCGCCGCCACCGGTTGCGGATGGCCACGGCGATCATGCGCTTCGCGGCGTCCTGCCCGACGATGTAGCGGTCGAGCTCCGCGACGATTTTCCTGGGAGTCAGCCCGCGGGAGTCCTTCACGACAGCTCCTCGACGCGGATCTTGAAGTTCGTATAGATGCAGATTTCCGCGGCGATCTTCAGGCTCTCCTCGGCAACGGCCCTGGCTTCGAGCTTCGTATGCCGGAGGAGCGCGCGCGCGGCCGCGACGGCGAACGGCCCGCCCGACCCGATGCCCGCGACGCCGTCGTCCGGCTCCAGGACGTCGCCGCCGCCGGAGATGACGAGCGTGTGCTCCTTGTCCGCGACGAGGAGGAGCGAATCGAGCCGCCGCAGGAGCCGGTCGGTCCGCCACTCCTTCGCGAGGTCGACCGCGGCGCGCGGGACCTGGCCCCCCGCCTTCTTGAGGAATCCCTCGAAGCGGTCGAGGAGCGCCATCGCGTCGGCCGTGCCGCCGGCGAAGCCCGCGAGCACCTTGTCGTCGGCGAGCCGGCGGATTTTCACGGCATCGTGCTTGAGAACGGTGGCGCCGTGGGTGACCTGTCCGTCGCCGCCCAGTGCCACGCGACCCTTGTGCCGCACTGCGAGTATCGTCGTCATGAGAGGCGCATCATAGACACCTGATAGCTACGACTCAACGTGCCCGGCAGGTATTACGTGGATTCGTACCGCCCGATATCATCCCGAGGGGGAATGGGGAATGAGGAATCTGGAATGGGGAATGGAATGGGGAATCAGGAATGGAATTGGGAATGAGGAGGCGATCATTCCATATTCTTAATTCCACCTTCCTCATTCCCCAGTGGATAGACTCTTCCCCATGCAGGGAAGCCTCATCGTCCTCGAAGGCATCGACGGGTGCGGAAAGACGACGCAGATCGAGAGGCTGGAAGCCGCGCTCTCGAAGTTCCGAAAGGTCGAGCGGCTTCGCGAGCCCGGCGGCACGGTCGTCGGCGAGAAGATCCGCGAACTCCTCGCGAACCCGGATCACATGGAGATGACTCCGCGCACGGAGCTGCTCCTCTTCATGGCGGCGCGGGCGCAGCTGGCCGTCGAGAAGATCGGACCCGCCTTGCGCGGCGGCCTCGTCGTCCTGCTGGACCGCTATTACCACTCCACGGCCGCGTACCAGGGCGGGGCGAGCGGCCTGGGCGTGAGCAAGGTGCTCGACCTCGTCGAGACGCTGCGATTCCCCAGGCCCGATCTCGTCGTCCTGCTCGACCTGGATCCGGCGGAAGCCGCGAAGCGGACGAACCGGCCCAAGGATCGGATCGAAGAAAAAGGAGCCGACTACCAGTGGAAGGTCCGCTCGACGTTCCTCAAGATGGCGCGCGACGACCGGAAGCGGTTCCGCGTCATCGACGCGTCGAGGACTCCGGACGAAGTGCACGAAGCGATCATCAAGGTCGTGAAAAGGGTCTTGTGAGAGACTTCAGACTGCAGACTTCGGACTTCAGAGAGACTTCAGTCATCAGTTCCCAGTGGGCGAACCCCGAAGGGATTCTGAAAGCGGTGACACTTGTCCTTTGACGGAATCGTCGGACACGCGGGGCCGATCGCGCGGCTGAAGGCGATCGTCGCGTCGGGGCGGATCTCCGGGGCTTATCTCTTCACCGGCCCGGAAGGCGTCGGAAAACGCAGGGCGGCCGAGGCGTTCGCGCGGGTGCTGGACGCCGAGGTCTTCCCGATCACCATCCCGGAAAAGAAGCAGCAGATTCCCATCGAGTCGTTCCGCGGCCCGGAGGGAAAGTGGGAAGAGGGCCTGCTGTGGAAGCTCTCCCTCAAGACCCTGCACAACAGCGCCCGGGTCGTGATCGTCGATCCCGCCGACTGGCTGAGCGATGACGCCCAGAGCTGCATCTTGAAGACTCTCGAGGAACCGCCGGACCGGTGCGTGTGGGTTCTCATCGCGACGTCGCCGGACAGCCTCTTCGAGACCATCCGCTCGCGGTGCCACTCCGTCGTGTTCTCGCCGCTCTCGGATGGCGAGATGAAGCGGATCGTGGATCCTCTCAAGCTCGACGCGGCCACCGCCGAGTGGGTGATCGCGCTGGCCGCCGGATGTCCCGGCCGCGCGAAGCGCCTGGCGGAGGACGCGGAGGAAATGAAGGGCCGGGCGAAGGAACTCTACGACAACCTGGCCGCGGGGACGCTCAATCCGGTGATCGAGCGGCTGACGCGGATCCGCGACAACGAAGAGTCGCGACGCCAGGCGCGGGAGCTCATCGACCTGACCATTTTCGCGCTCCGCGAGGAACTCCGCTCCCGCGAGATGGCGACGGCGCCGAATCCCGCCCTGTTGCCCGAAGCGCTCCGCCCCCGCCTGGCCGCGATCGACTCCGAGGATCTCGCCGACCGGATCCGCGACCTGCTCGATCACCTGAAGTGGATCGACATGAACGCGAACGTGGGGCTGGCGGTCGAGAACGCGCTGCTGAGAATCTGACGAGTCCTACTTTCCCCCTTCTCCCGTCTCCGCGAATTTCAACAGTGCTTGATAGGCTTGCCGGCTGGCATCATCCATGCCAGCTTGTACGGACGGATCGAGGAGGCCCTTTACCTCGCGCAACAGCCAGGTTTTCACGGATTGCGACTTTGATTGCGACGTATTGGCGTACTCCGCCAGCGCCTCTCCAATCAGCTTCCGGCTCCACCAGTTTTCCCGAGGCAGCGCGACGAACTTCGCCTGAAGGTCCGGGACGGCCGGAGCGATATCGACCTTTCCCATCATCGCGGCAGTCCGGAAGGCCTGGCTTAGGCACCATAGGTTCGTGTCCGGAACGCTTCGAAGCTCCTGGGACACGCGAGACAGATATCTCTCAGGATCCAGGTGCAGCAAAGCCCCCATCGAATGGTAGCGAAGGGCTCTCCGTTCGCTCGTTGTGTTGAGGCCAATATCCTCAAAGGCGTTGATCTCCAGGGTCGAAGTCGCGGGCGCATGTTTCCGAAGACCCAGTTGCCAGAGAATCGAGTCTCGCGTGTTGACCTCGATCACCGCCCCTTGGGTCAAGAGAGTGAACAGATACCCCGAAGACTCTTCGGTCTCAATTTCCAGCAAGAGCCTCGCAAGGGCCGACGTGATCTCCTTTTGCTCAAATTCACGGGCGTCCGCCGGAATCTCTTGGAGAAGCGCGTGGATCGTGGCGGCATCGGCAGGCCCGACCTTGCCGCGCATTCCTGTTACCCTTGTCGCATCCGCGGCCAGCACGGCTTTTCTCAATTCAACCCAATCCATGCTCGCTTGCGCCTTGGGAGCGGTCGTGGATTCCTTGAAGGGAGGATGCTCTTCCCCGACGGATTGACCTGGCTCAGACGTGGAAGCGGCGCCCGGGCCTTCGATGACAACAGGGTCTTTCGGAGGCTCATTGCGTGTCAGAGATTCGGCCACCTTGCTTGCCCGACGGTCCGTCCTGATCTTGTTCGCAACTCCAAGCCCGAGCGCGACAATCAGGAGACTCCCAACGAGCAGGATGTGGGCGGCGGACCGTTTCATTCAGCTGGTATTGTACGATTCTTCTTACTCCCGACTTCGGCCTTCGGATCTTGGACTTTGGACATGGGGCTGGCGGTGGAGAATGCCCTGTTGAGGATCTGAAGCTCAGTTCTTCGTCGCTTCGATCGCCCGGAACTTCGTCCAGCTGTTGTAGTTCCCCACGCCCCACCGCACGTCGTGGAGTTCGTCTACGGCGTCCCTGAACGTGTGCTCGACGACGGTATCTCCATTCACGCTCAAGCGCACTTTCCGGCCGTCGACCTCGAGTTCCAGGCGGATCCAGCGATCGGCGGATACGAGCTTCTCATCGACGTCGCGCTTCGACACGTTCGTCCATTCTCCCTTGCGGCGGGTGAGAACGGATGCGGCGCGCGTTCTCGAGACCGTCAGTTTCACGAGATTCGCCGCATCATGATCTTCGCCCGAGGGCATGATGACGAGGTCCACCTGGCCCGTGCCTCCGTTCATCACCTGCGCCTCCGCGCGTATCCGATAGCGCTTGGCTTTCAGGGTGCCGGAGGACATGAGGTAGGCCGATTGCTCCGGAAACGCCGCGCCCTCCACGCCGTCCTTGGTCAACCGCCAGTCCCCCGCGACGCGCCACCACGGGGCGGGCTTGAGGCCGCCGATCCAGGCGAGCCACTCCTTCTCCAGGTCTTCGATCTTGACCGACAGCGTCTCCAGGAGCTGTTTCTTCACGGCGGCCGGCATCTCGGGAGCGGCCGCTGCTTCTTCCCGGCGAAAGCGCGCCTGGAAGTTCTTCCAGTCCACCGGCTTGCGTTCCGCCAGGAACTTCACGAGCAGCCACGATTCGGCATACCACAAGCTGCGCTTGAGTCCGTCCTTGTCGGCGCTGAGGTCATTCAACAGGACCGTGTCCAGTGGGATGAACTTCTTTCGCTCGATCATCGCGTGGACACGCGCCACCCCGTCGCCGAACTTGATCGTCGCCTTCAGGGGATCGCCGCCCGCGACCCGGTCCGCCTCCTCGGCCGCGCGTTCGCACAATCCCTCGCCCAGCCACGCGGGCGCCCTCCCCTGTCTCGGCGCGTGTCGATAACACATCGCGTGAAACGTCTCGTGGCGGATCAGCCCCCTCGTGCGGTCCAGGAGCGGAACCCCGGGGCGCGGCTGGACGTGGAGGTAGGCCTCTCCCGTATCCGGATGGGAGAAACCCCCGCTGTCGGCGAACCGCCCGCCGTTGAGCTTCTTGT
>DASRJF010000021.1:0-4356 GCA_035649615.1 Planctomycetota bacterium
GCCGATTACCATGACCCCTCGGGACATCGGAGTAATGTCATGATCCGGTTGCTCGCCATCCTGACCGCCATTCTCCTGCTTCCTGGCGCCGCGCAGGAGCTGAAGAAAGACGTCCTCGACAAGCTCAAGTCGGGGACGGTCTATATCGTCGTCGACGATGTCTTGGGCCGCACGAGCGGCTCCGGGTTTCTCTTCCTGAAGCGCGGCACCACCGGCTACATCATGACCAACGAGCACGTGGTCGGGACGTCGCCGTCGGTCCGGGTCGTCTTCTGGAGCGGGACGAAGGAGGAGAAATCCTGCGCGGCCCGCGTGGTGGCGACCGATCCAAGCCGCGACATCGCCTGCCTCATCGTGCGCGACTTCAAGGACCTTCCCGCGGCCCTGGAGCTCGGCAAGAAGACGGAGGTGAGGGAAACCGAGACGGTCTTCGCGGCGGGGTTCCCCTTCGGCGCCATGCTCGCGTCGGGCCGCAAGAACCCGGAAATCTCCGTGTCGAAAGGATCCGTGTCGAGCATCCGCCGCAGCGACGCGGGCGACATCGCGGCCGTCCAGATCAGCGGCGAAATCAACCCGGGCAACAGCGGAGGCCCGCTCGTCACCTCCGACGGCCGCGTCGTCGGAGTCGTGACCTTGAAAATCCGGGGAACCCAGACGGCCTTCGCCGTCCCTCCCGAGGAGATCCAGGGGTTCCTGCAGGGCCGCGTGAAGGCCGCCTCGTTCCGCAAGCTGGAAGGATCCGCGACCCGGGCCAAGTACGAAGTCATCCTCGACCTGGTCGACCCGCTGGCCACTCTCAAGGGGGCGGGCATCGCCTACATCGATGAGAAGCAGGTCAAGGGGGATCCCGCGCCCGAGAAGGATGGAACCTGGAAGAAGGCGCATTCCTCCATGAAGTCGGTCGCGTTCAAGATCGACGAGGACCGCGCCATTCAAGAATTGGAATTCAGTGCCGACGCGAAGAGCGCCGAGGGCCTCTCCATCCTCTTCCAGTGCTACCACACGCGGGCCGACGGGCAGACCATCTGGACGGGGCCGTCGACGACGGACATCGCCTGGGGCGCCGGCTCGGCACCCGCGGCGGGCGGCGGGAAAGGTCCCGGCCGAAAGCCCGCCGACCCCCCGGGAACACCGGATGAACCCGAGCCTCCCCCGGCGCCCGACCCCCCGGCCGGCCCCACCGTCGAATTGGCCCTGCCCGACGAGATCCAGGTCGCGGCGGAACTCCCGGTGAGCGCCGTGTTCGGTGGGCTCGCGCTCTCGCCCGACGGATCGGCGTTGTACGCCCTGGATCTTTCCGAAGGCAAGGTCTACAAGCTCGATCCGGACAATCTCCAGATCAAGGCCAAGCTCGACGTGCACGAAACCGCCGTGGCCATGGCGTTGACGCCGGACGGAAAGACGCTCTACATCGGGGGGGCCCGGGCCAGTACGACCGTCGTAGAGGCCCGCCAGGAACTGCCGGGCCCGAATGGAACGCTCCAAGTGATCAATGCGGCCGCCTTCACATCGACCGAGACGCGGGAACTCAAGGCCGCCGTCGTCGAACTCGTGGCGACCGATCGCGGCCTGGTCGCGGCTACGTGCCGGGCGCAATGGGGCGGTCTCGCCATCATTGACGTGGCCAATAAATCCGAAGATTTCGTCCATCTCGTGTACGGAGGCGGTTCGATTCGTCTCTCGCGCGATCAGAGACGCGTCTACGTGGGAGACCACGGGCTTTCCCCGGCGGACTACCGGTGCGTGCCGCTCCGGAAAGAAAAGGGCCAGTACACGACCTACGACTCCGTCTACCATGGGGATCATTCCCTCGGGGGCCACTTCCAGCTCTCCCCGGACGGGAAGTACCTCATCGGCGGATACGGATCGATCCTGCGCCTGGGCAAGACCCAAGACGCCGACCTGAAATTCCTCATGAAAATCGACCCCTTCCAAACCGCGGCCGTCTCCACCGGCTCCAGCACCCTGGTTACGGTTTCCGTGGACGGCTTCCTGAAGGCCTATGACATCGGAGCCTTTTCCCTCCAGAAGTCCGTCAGGCTGGGTCTCCGTTGCGAACACGCGCTGCTGGATCCGAAGCGCCGGAAGCTGCACGGGATCTTCTCCGAGGTCGGGGAAACGCGGTTCCAGGACCGTCAACTGCGCATCGGGCGGATCCGCTCGATCTCCCTGGGAGCGAAGTGAGATGAACCCTGTCCGGTGGGTGGCGGCGGCGGCGGTGCTGCTGGTCGGAGCGCAGGAACCCATTCTCCAGGTGCGGGCCGTCACCAAGGACGGCCAGACGCTCATCGGCACGCCGTCGATCGCCTCCGTGCAGATCGAAGGCGGATTTGGAATCGTCGAGATCAAGCTCAAGGATCTTCTCAAGGTCGTCATCGAGGGGGAATCCGTGGCCGCCTTCGGACAGGACGGCAGCTCCTTGAAGGGGAAGATGAAGCTGGAGGCCTTGAAGCTCAAGAGTCTCCTCGGAGAAGTGACCCTGAAGCCGGGCGCCCTGAAGGAATTCGGGATTCAACACGTCTACCCGGGCATGTACCAGCCTTCCACCAAGGCGGAAAAGGAACACATCGTCCTGGCGGTGCGCACCCAGGACGGAAACGACCTCGTGGGCACGACGGACCTGTCCTCCATCCGCATCGAGTCCACGCTCGGGAAATTTGATGTCGACATCCGGTGCGTCAACACGTTCGGGAAGGGGAAGGCCTTCCATCAGATTTTCCTCTTGGACGGTTCCGACATCCGGGGCACCGCCCAGGTTCCTGAATTCAAGGTTCGGACGAAATTCGGCGAGTTTGCGATCAAGCCGGACGCCCTCGCGTCCCTCGCGTTACGCGAGATCCGCGCGCCGGACCCTCGGCAGCCGCTGCCGCCGGCGGTCCCTCCCGGGAAGCCGGCGCCCGCCCCGCCGGCGCCTTCCTCGACACCGGCGATCCAACCCATCGGGAAGATCGCGGTCAAGTCGGTGCTCGGGGAGTTCCGGGTTTCGAAAGACGGCAAGAAACTGTACGCGCTCAATCTGTCGGAGGCAAAACTCCTCCGGTGGCGGCTCCCCGGGCTCGAAGAGGATGGCGCCGTCGCCGTGGTCGGCGTCGAAAAGGCCGTCGCCCTCAGTCCGTCCGGGACGAGGATCTTCGCCGTGGGCCAGAAGACCGTTTCCATCCTGTCGGTCGAGCCCCTGGCCCTTCAGAAATCCTTTTCCGTGGAAGTCGGCATGGAGGACGTCTGCGCGGTCGACGAGGACACGATCCTGACCGCCGGCCAGGGAGTCGTTTCCATCTCCATCTCGAAGACCGCCGTCACCCAGAAATTCAACTTCAGTGGCCCGGACCGGATTCGCATGTCACCGAACGGGGATCGCGCCTACTGCGGCGATGGACTCTTCGCGATCAACCGCAATGCCGGCGGCCGCGTGCGCATCGAAACCATGGTCCTGCCAAGGGGAATGGGAGTGGCGCCGGCCTCGATGTCCATGTCATCCGACGGGCGTTTCGCCTGTTCATCCAGCCCGGATTCCCGCGTGTACCGGCTGGGCCGCTGCTGGGCGGCGTCCTGCACCCCTCTTGCGCCGGTCGATAAGCACCTGGTGTCCGCCTTCAGTCCCGACGGAAGCAAACTTCTTCTATTCACGGACGAAGGATTCCTGAAGATCTATGACACCGTTGATTTCAAACTCCAGGCATCTCACCGCCTTGGGGTACGCGCCTACCAGGCCGTCTTGGATGCCGATGGGAAATCGGTCACCCTTGCGGCGGCGCCCGAGGACGCATCTACGGCCCGCATGGGGTATGACCCCCAGGCCAAGCAAGGTGTCGTGGTCGACCTCTACCGGTTTGAAATCCCGAAGTAGCCCCGTTCGTCACATCCGCCGCACGACCGTCCCCTCTCCCTCTTCTTTTGGCGGCCTGGCGACATTGGGCGCAAAGAGTGCGTGCACCTCGACACGGCGCTCAATACTAGCTATTTCATTTTGTCGAGCGCTCTCTTCAACTTCTCAATGTGCTCGACTGACACGTGTTCCACGCACTCTGCTGCTTTTTCCTGACATTCCAGTGCATCACGAAGTACATGTCGTCTATTAGGCAGTCGGGCCCTAACGTGCCGTCCTCGGCCGTCCTTTACGCCGCCGCATATGCAGGTCTCAACTCGATCGCTCTTGAGTAACTCTCCACCGCCTCTCGATGGCGCCAATCTCGGGACAAGCGCGCTCCAAGGAGGCGGGAAAATCGACTTTGGAAGGTCCCTGGGGCCGTCGCTAGAACAAGATCGACCAGGTCAGGAGGAAGTTGTCGACGTCGAGGCCCACGTCCTCGAGGGCGTCCTGGCGAATGTAGCCGGCGCGGAACGAATGGGTCGACG
>DASRJF010000022.1:0-10799 GCA_035649615.1 Planctomycetota bacterium
CGACGACCTTGGCCCCCTGGAGGAGCGGCGCGCCGACTTTCACCTTCTCGCCGTCGTGCAGGACGAGGACTTCGGTGAACTCGATCGTGCCGGTCTTGCCGGCCTTGCGGTCGAACTCGAACAATCCGCCCTTTTCGACCCGGAGCTGGCGGGAGCCGTCGCGAATGATGGCGTACATTCCAATGTCCTCTAGAGGGGGCACACTTATACCAAAAGCCTCCTTGCCAACACAAGCCCGGAGCAATGCATGACGCATCACGCATGACGCATCACGGAGGCTCCAGCACTTCGGAGAGTTATACTCCTCCGGATTCCCTGAGGTGATGGATGAGGATCCTGCTCGCGCTTTGCCTGCTGATCCAGGCCCCGCCCCCCCAGACCGAGGCGGAAAAGCTCGAGGCCTTCCTCAAGAAGTTCGGCGACCGGAAGTACGGCATGTACGTCTCCGGCCGGAAGGCCGGGAAGCTGACCCTGAAGTCGAAAATCGAAACCGAGGACGGCAAGAGTCTCGTCGTGTTCGAGGACATCCGCACGGAAACCTCCGCCGGCGGCACCGTGAAGACAACTTTTACGGAGAAGGCGACGCCGAACGGATTGCGCCTGTTCTCGTCGCGGCGCGTGACCGACTCCGGCGGAAGAAAGACCGTCGACCTGATCACCGTCACCGGAACCAAGGCGGCGGTGCGCTTCGACGACGAAAAGAGGCAGGAGCTGGACATCCCCGAGAAGACCGTCGGAGAGGAGGCCGTGCTGCGGCTCGTGTGCGCCGCGGATCAGAAAAAAGGCGAGGTTTTCACGGTCGACGTCCTGAGCCAGGCGACCGGGGAATTGCAAAGCCGCGACCTCAAGTGCGATGGCGATTGGGACGTCGAGATCGCGGGCAAGAAGCAGCCGGCCCTCCGCTGGAGCGAGCGGGGCCGGGAAGGCCAGCCCGGCGCGCAGGTGAAGAACACCTACTGGGTGAGCCCCGCGGGCCATCTCCTCAAGTTCATCGGCCTCGGCGGCGTGGAGTACGTCCTCGAGGCGAAGTGATCCGACGATTCGCGATTGGGGATTTGCGATTTGGAACAGAGGCGGACATGCTGACACTCCTCGCGGCGTCGCTCCTCCTGCAATCGGCGTCCGCGCCGGCCCAGTCGGGGGCGGACAAGCTCGAGGCCGCGCTCAAGAAGTTCGGCGATCGGAGCTATCTAATCTTGGCGAACGGCGAGAAGGTCGGGACGGTGACCCTGAAGACCCGGATCGAGAAGGGGGAAAACGGGAACTTGGCCGTGTTCGAGGATCGCATCACGCAGGCCATGCAGGGGCGGGAGGCGACCCTGACAATGACCGAAAAGGCCTCGACGGCCCGCCTCCGCCTGCATTCCTCCAAGAAAACGGTCAAGGAAGGCGACAAGGAAGACACCTGGTCCATCCACGTCACGGGAGCAACGGCCCTCATGAAGGTCGAAGGACGGGAGCAGACGGTCGAGATCACCGACACCACCATCGGGGAAGAAGGCGTGATGCGCCTGGTTTGCGCGGCGGACCAGAAGGAAGGCTCCAGCTTCAAAGTCGACGTGCTGAGCATGATCGCGGAGCGGCTGGAAACGGGTCATGAATTCAAGTGTCTCGGCAAGGAACAAATTGAGATCAACGGAAAGAAGCACGACGCTTTCAAATGGGAGCAGAAGGGGGAGTGGAAGTTCACGAGGAAGATCGGGGACCGGGAAGTCCCGGGTACGTCGCGCGTGAACCACACCTACTGGGTCAGCCCCGACGGGTATCTCCTTCGCGTCAGCTACGGGCGCGGCATGGAGGTCGTCCTCGACGCGAAGTGATTACCGCAGGCTGCCTGCGGAGCCTTATATAAGGCTCTCTTGACCCGTCCGCGACTTCTGCCATCTCAAATCTCGAATCGCAAATCCCAATTCGTCCCTCACCTGACGATGTCCACCACCTTGTCCCCTGTCTGGCTATAGCACGTGAACTCCACCCGGTGGTTGGGCTGGTCCCTCACTCGTTGAGGCCGGATCCTCTTCTTGTACTTCAGCTCCATCTCCTGGATCTCGGGCTTCCGGGACTCGAGGAGCGCGAAGACCTCCGGCCCCACCCGCACCTCGACCGTCGCGATGTCCTCCCGGTCCAGCGTGCTCTTGAGCGAGCGCATCACCTCGAGGCCGATCGACTCGATGCTCTTCACGAGCCCCGTCCCGCCGCACGCGGGGCACGGGTCGTGGGCCACCGACGCCACGCTCGGGCGGATCTTCTGCCGCGCGATCTGCGCCAGGCAGAACGCGCTCATCGGCAGGATCACGGACTGGGCGCGGTCCTTCCGCGCCTCGTCCCTCAGCTCGCTCTCGATCCGCCGCCGGTTGCGCTCCTGCTTCATGTCGATGAAGTCGATCACGATCACCCCGCCCACGTCCCGCAGTCGGAGCTGGCGCATCACCTCGCGCGCCGCCTCGAGATTCGTCCGCACCGCGAGGTCCTCGGGGCTCGCCTCCCGCACGAGGCGGCCCGAGTTCACGTCGATCGCCGTCATCGCCTCCGTCTGCTCGATCACGAGCGACCCGCCCGACGGCAGCGGCACCGCCTTCTGGTTCAGCTGCTCGACCTGCGCCTCGATGCCGTGCCGGTGGAAGAGCGGGGCCGTGTCCTCGTACAGCTTCAGCCGCTCCCGGTGGCGCGGCATGACGCCCTCGAAGAACGACACCAGGCGGTCGTAGACGGGGCGCGAATCGACGACGACCTCCTCCATGTCGGGCGTGAAGAAGTCGCGCACGGCGCGGAGGTCGATGTCGCTCTCCTCGTAGAGGAGCGCCGGGGACTTCGCCTCCTTCGACTTCGACTGGACCGCGTCCCACACCCGGCGCAGGTACTCGTAGTCCGCCTTGAGATCCTGCGGATCGGTGTCCGCCCCCGCCGTCCGGATGATGAACCCGACGCCGTCCGTCCGGTCCCCCGTGATCTCCCGCATCATCCCGCGCAGCCGCGTCCTCTGGCGCGGGTCCTCGATCTTCTTCGAGACCCCGACCGTGGGGCTGAGCGGCGTCAGGACCAGGAACCGCCCCGGCAGGCCCAGCTCCATCGTCACCGACGGCCCCTTCTCGCCGAACTCGTCGCGGATGACCTGGACCAGGACCTCCTGCCCCTCCCGGAGGAGTTCCTGGATCAGCCGCTTCGGACGCGGACCCCGGCCCGGGCGGCGCGACCGGCCCGTCTCGCCGGGCCCGTGCACTTCCGAAACGTGCAGGAACGAGTTCCGCTCCAGCCCGATCGAGACGAACGCCGCCTGCAGGCTCGCGTGGACGTTCTCCACCCGGCCCTTGTAGATGTTCCCGACGAGGGTCTCGCGCGACGACCGCTCGACGTGGTAGTCCTCGAGGCGGCCGTCGACGAGGATCGCGATCCGCGTCTCCTCCTTCTCGAGGGCGTTCACGAGCATCGTCGTCCGTGAAGGCGGAAGAGGTTCAATCATCCGACCCAGTCCCGGCGAAAAGTGCTTCGTTCAAAGTCCAAGGTGATCCAACGTCCGGGGTCCAAGGTCGGTCCCAGGTCCGCGGCGTTGAACCTTGGATCACCTTGGACGCAGGACCTTGAACTCTTCTCACCTGATGCCCAATTCGGTATAGGTCTTCTTGATCTTCACGCCGGGGCCCGGCTCGACGCCGATCGCCCGCAGCACTTCTTCCGGCTTCGCGGTCCCCTGGTCGGTCACGCGGATCCGGATCAGGACCCGGCCCGGCTCCGTGACGATCGCGATGACGTACCGGCGGAGTTCGACTTTCTTGCTCCCCTTGTCGGACTTGCGCTCGATCCACAGCTCGGGCTTGGCGAGGAACTCCTTCGCGCCCCCGGCGGGGTTGACCTCCGCGGCGATCCGGGCTTCGTACTCGACGAATTCCACGGCCGACCGGTCCTTCCGCGCGAACGCCTCGACCCGCACCACCTTCACGCCCTCGGGCAGCTGGTTCCCGAGCGCGGCCTCGATCTTCGCGGGCGCGGTCCACGCCGAGAGCTCGAACTCGAGGATCTCGTCGAGCGACTCGATGCCGAGCCCGAGGGCCGTGGGGAAGCTGAGGATCGGGTGGGGGTTGAAGCCCTCGGTCATCCGCAGGGGGAGCCCGCTGCGGCGCAGGGCGCGCTCGAAGAGCCGCATCAGGTCGTGATGGGACAGGAAGCGGAGCTTCCCCGTCTTCGAGAAGTGCACCCGGTACGGAAAGATGTTCATGGCTCAGGTGCCGGCGGAACGCTGGAAACCGGCTACGGAGAAGGGTGGGACCGGGAGGGAAGCGACGGCGCTGCCCCGGCGGGACGCTTCCGTCCCGCCAGGACAGAATATTTCAGTAGGGCCCCGCCCTGCAGGCGAGCGACAGCGAGTCCTGCAGGGCCCGAACGGACGACGGTACGGCCGAAGTCCGCTACTTCCCGCCCTTCTTCGGATTCTCCGCGTTCTGGCCCTGCATCTTCTGCTCTTCCCCGCGCTTCAGCTCCTCGGCGGCCGCGCGGCGGCGCAGTTCCTCGATCTCTTCGCGCTCGCGGTCGCGGATCGCGTCGAGGTCGGCCTTCAGGTTCTCCGCGTTGACGTCCGACGGCTGGATGATCGTCGGGGTCACGAAGATCAGCAGGGTCTCTTTCCGGACCGAATCGTTGCGCTGCTTGAAGAGGAAGTCGATGAGCGGCAGGTCGCCGAGGAACGGGACCTTCTTGTCCTCGTAGCTCGTCCGCTCGGTCTTCAGCCCGCCGAGGATGGCCGTCCGGCCGTTCTCGATGAGCAGCGTGGTCATGAGCGTCGTGTTCGAGATGCGCGGGAGGTCGATGGACAGCGATTCGCCGATGGAGCTCGCGCCGGCGAGGATGAACCGCTCGAAGCCCGGGACGATGCCGATTCCCGTGGACGTGCCCGACAGGAATTCGTTCTGCGGGATGATCGTCAGCTCGACCTGGTTCGACTCCTTCTTGACCTTGGCGATCACCATCAGCTGGAACCCGATCTTCACCGGCGACCGGGCGCCTTCACCGATCGTGAACGCGAGACCGCCGTTGGCCGTCTGTTCCACCTTCGACTCCGCGTACGGCACTTCCTCGCCGACGAAAATCGTGGAGCCCGTGTTGTCCTTGAGCGAGATGAAGGGCTGCTGCACCAGCCGCGAATACCGGTCGCGCTTGAACGCGCGGAACGTGGCGAGCATGTCGAAGCGCGTGAAGAAGAGCTGGTCCGTCGTGATCGGCTCGCGGCCGAGGCCGAAGGGCAGGCGGGTCAGCTTGCCCAGGCCTCCCTGCGAGAAGGGGCTCTCCGACACCGACCCCGCGGTGGTGGCGCTGGAGTCGACGCGGAGGGGAGGCAGCGCCTGCGACGTGATCGTGATGCCGTCATCGCCGGCGAACGTGTAGTTCATGCCGAACTGCAGGAGGTCGTCGTTCACGGTGCTGACGTACTTCAGGTCGATCATGACCTGGGCGGGCTGGACGTCGAGCGCCTTGATCGTCCGGCCGATCTCGGCGAGGGCGACCGCCGTGTCCGTGACCGCGATCGTGTTCGTGTCGTGGTCGTACTGGAGCTGCCCGAGCACCCGGCTGCCGTCCTGGCTGCGGGTGAGCATGCTCTCGAGGATGCGCAGGAGCATGAATTGCTTCGGGATCTCGTCGACAGTCTTCGGGGGCGTGGGCATCTTCCCCTTGTGGTACTTGCCCTCGTCCATGTTGGCGACGAAGACCGGGGGGCCCGAGATGAACTTCAGCGGGAAGAACCGGTGCTCCATCTGCTTGTTCAGCTCGTCCTGCGTGACGATGCGGATGATGTCGTACTTCTCGCGCACCGTCGTGTAGCCGAACGTCTTGCAGACGACGTTGAGGACTTCCATCCACGGCACGTTGTTCACGCTCATCGTGACGGTGCCCGCGACGCCTCCGGTCGGGGCCGCGTTCATGACGATGTTCGCGTTGGAGAGCTTCGCGATGAGGTCGATGACGGTCTTGATGTCGGCCCGGTTGAAGGCGAACGTGACGCGCGGGGGGCGGCTCAGCGAGATGAGGGTCGCCGACTCCTCCTGGATCGCCAGCTCCGCCTTCTCCGCGAAGAAGTTGAGCGCCGACTTCCAGGGCTCGTTCCGGACGATGAACTCGTCGATCCGGAACTCCTCGGGGATGTTCTTGAAGTCGGTGCCGAAGTTGATCGTCCGCACCTGGCGGCGGAACTCGTCGACGACTTCCTCGACCCGCGCGTTGCGGAACTCCATCGTGACGCGGACGTCGAGGCCCTGGAGCGTGGCGCGCAGGTTCCGTTCCAGCGACTCCCGCGCGGCCTCCTCGGGGGTCATCGGCTTCCTGTCCTGCTTGGGCGGCTCCTGCTTGGGCGGCTCCTGGGGCGCCGGCGGCGGCGTGGGCGGCGTCTCCTGGGCGGCCGTGGTGGTGACCCCGGCGAGCAGGAGGGCGACCGCCAGATACGACAGGCTCAAGACCCCCTTCATACCGCCTCCTCTGGTGGTAACTCGGACTATTTCCGCAGGACGACCTGCCGGATTTCCTTCTTGTACTCAACTTCGACCGCGTGACGGTGGATCTTCATGACCTTGACGCCCTCGCGCTGGACGAGATCGCCCTCGCGATAGGCCTCATCGTTGATCACCGCGTAGGTCACCTGGCGGCGCACGGTGACGGGCTGGGAGACCGCGAGACGGGAGCCGCTGACGAACATGTCGAACTTGACCACGTCCTGGACCACCTCCGTGGCGGTGATCGTCCCGGTGAGGACGAGCGTCTTCTTGCCCAGCTCGATCCGGGCCACGGTCTGCGCCTGCTTTTCCTCCGCCGCGCGGATGGCGGCCTCGAGCTGGGCGGTGCCGTCCTCGCTGCGGAACAGCTCGGGGGCCTGGCGCAACGCCTTGATCTCGGCGACTTCGCGGGAGATGCCCTCGAGGTTGTCGTTGAGGTAGAAATCGTTGCACCGCTCCAGCTTCGCGAGCACGGTGTCGAGCAGCCGCTTGACGCCGCCGTAGGCGCGCTCGGCGTCCTCGCGGAGCTTGTCCACCTCGGTACGCTTCACGAGGTCGGTCTCGACCAGCTTGGACATGGCCTTGTAGTTCGCCAGGATCATGAGGTACGTCCGGCGGGCGTCCTCCATCTGGCCCTTGGCCACTTCCTCCTGGAGCTTCGTGATCAGGCCCTTGGTTTCGGCGATCGCGGCATCGAGCTTCTCGGGCGGGATGACGACGTCCTTGCCCGCCTTGACGCCGCCGGCAGGCCCGTCTCCACCCGGCGTTTTCGGGCCCCCCTTTTCCGCGAGCGGCATGGCGGCGATCTTGGAGAAGGGGTCGCGGCGGCCGTTGTTCGCGATTCCCCTCTGGTTGGCGACGGCGGCGGCCTTGTCCTTCACCATCATGAGCATCATCGTCCGGTCGGCGGATTCCGCCTCGACGATGCGCCCGTACTTGTCCACCCAGACGCGGGTCAGGGCGACGAGCGGGCCGCGGTCCCAGCCCTCGATCTTCACCTCGGTGACCTTGGCCGGCTTGCCGAGGATCTCCTTCGTGGTCAGGGCGAGCGAGGTGTAGCTCACCGAGACCGCCTCTTCCTGGCCCGGGATGAGCACCTTTTCGCGCAGGCGCGTGGGCTGGGCGAGCGACCCCATCTGGCGGAGCCGGTAGAGCATCGGGTTGAGGTAGAGGTGGACCGTCTCGGTCGTGGGGAACTTGAATTCCTGCGACGAGGGGGGATCCGCCTTCAGCTCGAGCTTCACGAAGCGCTCGTCGGATTCCGTGAACGTGTTGAGGTTGATCGTCATCTGGACGCCGCCGAACGTGAGCGTGTAGTCCAGCGAGTAGAGATCGAAGTCCTCCTCGAGCTGGGCCTTCAGGATCTCGCCGACGAACTGGGAGACTTCCTCGCCGGCGACGTTCGTCATGGAGTAGCTGTATTCCGACTCGACGTAGTACTCGTAGCGGTAGTTCCGCATGGTCGTGGTGGTGAGCGTTTCGTGGAACCAGCCGACGGGTTCCTTGTTCTGGTCCATGCGGTACCAGGTCTCGATCTTGGCGGGAATGGGGATGCGGTCCTCGGAGACGGGTTCCTGGGCCGACACCCAGCCCGCCCCGAGCGATACGGCTAGAAGAACCGCGATACGTCGCATGATTCCTCCCCGGCGCGTGTTCCCGGCGCGGGAATCGGGGGGACCGGCGTGCGCCGGCCACAGCTCGTACACCCCTCTCCCTGGAGACCGACCCTCTGGATGCGCGGGAACTGCATGAATTATATGCTGTCGGGCCGGGGAGTCAAACCTTTTATAAATCAAGGACGGGCGGTAAACTCCGCGCTTGCATGATCTTGCTCGTGGATCACTACGACTCCTTCACGTGGAACCTGGTCCAGGCGTTCGAGTCCTTGGGTGAATCTGTCGAGGTGGTCCGGCATGACCGGATCGACCCCGGGGCCGCGGCCCGGAAGGCGCCCACGAGGATCGTCCTGTCGCCGGGTCCCAAGTCGCCGCGGGAGGCCTCGGGGACCGCGGACCTGGTCCGCCGGTTCGCCGGGGAAATGCCGATCCTCGGCGTCTGCCTGGGGCATCAATGCATCGCTGATGCATTCGGGGGAAAGGTCGTCCGGGGCCGCCCCGTGCACGGCAAGACCAGCGCGGTGCGCCACGACGGGCGCGGCGTCTTCGAGGGGCTGGGGAACCCGCTGATCGCGATGCGCTACCACTCGCTCGTGGTCGACGAGACGACGCTGCCGCCGGAACTCGAGGCGACGTCGCGGACCGGGGACGGGGAGCTGATGGGCGTGCGCCACCGGTCGCTCCCGGTGGAGGGAGTCCAGTTCCATCCGGAGAGTTACCGCACGCCCGCGGGCCTCGAACTCCTGCGCAATTTCCTGCGCCGTTGAAGAAGTCCTGGGTTCAAGGTCCAAGGTGATCCAAGGTCCTGAATCCGGAGTCGTCCGAGGTCGGGACCTTGGACTTCCTGAATAGTCATCTACAATCCATAATCCACGATCCACAAGCGGGGGATGCATGCTCAAGGGTGAGTGGGCTCTGGTCCTCGGCGCGTCGAGCGGCTTCGGCGAGGCGACGGCGCTCGAACTGGGCCGCCGCGGGATGAACGTCGCGGGTGTCCACCTCGACCGGAAGAACACGATGCCGCACGTCGAGGAGATCGTCGCCGGGATCCGGAAGGCGGGCGGCCGGGCGGAGTTCTACAACGCGAACGCGGCGGACGAGGGGAAGCGGAAGGAAATCCTCGACACCCTGGGCCCCCTGCTGGCCGGAAAGCAGATCCGCGTCGTGCTCCACTCGCTGGCGTTCGGCGCGCTCAAGCCCTTCTTCGCGGCGAAGGAGGAGGAGCGGATCACGAAGTCGCAGCTCGAGATGACGGTCGACGTGATGGCGCACAGCCTCGTGTATTGGACCCAGGACCTCGTCGCGCGGAAGATGATCGGGAAGGGCTCGCGGATCTTCGCGATGACGTCCGCGGGCGGCGCGCGGATGTGGACGAGCTACGGCGCGGTCTCCGCGGCGAAGGCGGCGCTCGAGTCGCACATCCGGCAGATCGCGGTGGAGCTGGCGCCGCAGGGCATCGCGGCGAACGCGATCCGCGCGGGCGTGACGGACACGCCGTCGCTCCGGAAGATCCCGGGCCACGAGGAGATGATCACGATGGCGACGTCACGCAACCCCGGCAAGCGGCTGACGACGCCGGAGGACGTGGCGAAGGTCGTCGCGACGCTCTCCGGCGAAGGCATCGAGTGGATGACGTCGAACGTGATATCGGTCGATGGCGGGGAATTCGTGACCTAGGGGGCAATTCTCGATTCTAGATTCTTGGACCCGTGACTTTGGTCGTCTAGGATGACGTCGCCATCGCTCGTGGAGGCCCGATGAACCAGGGAGCCGTACGCTTTGCCGTGGCCGCGCTGATCGTCGGAGCGGCGCTGGCCGGATGCGCCAAGCAGAAGCCTTCCTCGGCCGATGTTCCCGTTCTCATCATCAATAACGCGGCCGAGCCCCAGACGCTCGACCCGGCCACCGAAAAAGGGGTCCCCGAGGCCCGCATCAACGTCTGCGTCTTCGAGGGGCTGACCAACTACGACCCGAAGAACCTCGCCCCCACGCCGGGCGTCGCGGAGAAGTGGGACCTCAGCGCCGACGGCACCGTCTACACCTTCCACCTGCGGCCGTCCGCCAAGTGGTCGAACGGCGACCCGGTCACGGCCCGGGACTTCGAGTACTCGTGGAAGCGCGTGCTCGATCCCAAGCTCGCGTCCGAGTACGTCTACCAGATGTACAACTACGTCAAACACTCGAAGGCGTACTACGACGGGATGAGCCTCGACGGCGTCCTCGGCGGCTGGGGCGAGATCGCGGCGGAAAAGAAGGCCGAGAACATCGACGGGGTCGAGCTCAAGGCCCAGAAACGGCATGCCGCGGCGATCCGGAAGATCCTCGAGAGCGAGAAAGACCAGGGGATCGTCGACCGCCTGAAGCGCGGACTCGAGGCCGCTCCCGGCCACGAGGACATCACGCTGGACATGGTGGGCGTGCGGGCCCAGGATGACCGGACGCTCGTCGTGACGCTCGAGGCGCCCTGCCCCTTCTTCCTGGATCTGACCGCCTTCCACACCTACTACCCGGTCCATCGCGGCACGGTGGAAAAGCACGGGTCCGCCTGGACCCGGCCACCCAACAACGTCTCGAACGGGCCGTTCCGGATGGTGGAATGGAAGATGAAGGAGCACATCCTCCTCGAGAGGAACGAGCACTACTGGGATGCGGCCAACGTCCCCCCCGTGAAGATCAAGTGGCTGCCGGTCGAGAACATGACCACGGC
>DASRJF010000023.1:0-15502 GCA_035649615.1 Planctomycetota bacterium
ATTCAGAGTCGCGAAGTAGACCCGATAGCCGGGTCCCCAAGCGACCTTCAACTCGCCGATTCCGCCTTTCAGGAAGCGACACTTCCCGAAATTCCCGAGCGAGAGCCGGTCGATCTGCACCCACACCTTGGCCCGCCCGGCGCGATCCCGCAGCCCATCCAGCCATTCCTCGAAGGGACATGCAGCCCCTTTCAGATACAACTCGATCCGGATCGGCGGCTGCCAGTCCGCGCCAAAATGTAGCTTATAAGCTACACGGTTGCAAGCCCAAAATGGAATCTAGGATTCGGTTGCGAACATCGTCCAAGAGGGCCAGCCACTCCTGACGCGATGAGAGTTTCTATGATTTCGTGGGTCAACGGGTGTAAGGTTACGAAGATCGTGCGCCGGGGCCGGCGCCGCGGCCGCATGGCGCGGCGCGCGCGATTTTCCTTCCTCGCGCCCTGGGTCGACGGCCCGACGCGGACCCGAACATGACCAGCCCCACGCCCGACGCCGACCTCGTCATCCTGGTGCCCGTCTACAACGACTGGGAGTGCGTGCCGCCCCTCCTCGACGACATCGACGCCTCGCTCGCCGTGCGCGGGGGAACGCGCGTCCGCGTCCTCCTGGCGGACGATGGATCCGACCGGCGCGAGCTCGCGCTTCCGCCGAAGGGAACCTATCGGGCCATCAAGTCCGTCGAGGCGCTCCGGCTCCGGAGAAACCTGGGGGCCGAGCGCGCCATCGCGGTCGGCCTCACCTGGATTCACCAGGAGCGCCCCTGCGACGCGGTCATCGTCATGGACGCCGACGGGGAGGACCGGCCGAAGGACATCCCGGCGCTCGTCGAGAAATGGGAGGCCGAGCGGCGCCGCCCCGTCGTGTTCGCCGGGCGCGCGCGGCGCCAGGAGGGCCCGACCTTCCGCCTCTTCTACCGCCTCTTCCAGGTCCTCCATTTCCTCCTCGTGGGCTCCATGGCGCGCGTCGGCCACTTCAGCCTCGTGCCCCGCGACCAGCTTTCGAAGCTGGTCGTCGTCTCCGAGCTGTGGAACCACTTCGCCGCCTCGGTCGTCAAAGCCCGGCTCCCCCGCGCCCTGGTTCCCGCCGACCGGGGCCGCCGGATCGCCGGCCGGTCCACCATGAACTTCGTTTCGCTCGTCACCCACGGCCTGAGCGCGATCTCGGTCTTCGCCGAAACGGCCGGCGTGCGCATCCTGTTCGTCTCGTCCTGCTTCGGCGCCCTCACGGCGGGACTCATCGCCGTCGTCATCGTCCTCCGCCTGGCGACGGACCTCGCCATTCCCGGCTGGGCGACCTACGCGACAGGACTCCTCCTCCTGCTTCTCGCCCAGTTCGCGATCGCCTCGTTCATGGCCGTCCTGTTCATCCTGACGACCCGCAACAACCTCAGCTTCCTGCCGCTGCGGGACTTCCGCCACTTCGTCGAATCGGTGGAGGAGATCCACCCCCGCCCATGACGTCCGCCTCCTATCCCGGCGGGGAACTGCGGCTCTTCGAGCACGCGCGCAACTGGAAGCGTTACTGGAGCGACTTCCTCCGGCCGCACATCCGGGGCGACGCCGCCGAGATCGGCGCCGGGATCGGCGCCAACACGGAACTCCTCCTGCCGCGCCACGGGTCGGGCGCCTGGGTCTGCGCGGAGCCGGATCCCGCGCAGGCGGCGGAGCTCGAGGCGCGGATGCGGCGGCGCGGCCTCCTCGGACGCTGCGAGATCATCGCGGACACGATCCGGGGTCTCGCGGGCCGGAGCTTCGACACGATCCTCTACATCGACGTGCTGGAGCACATCCAGGACGACGCGGCCGAGCTGGGCCGGGCCCGCGATCTCCTTCGATCGGGAGGGCGCCTCGTGGTCCTGGGTCCGGCTTATCCCGCCCTGTACAGCGCCTTCGACCGCGCCATCGGACACCACCGGCGCTATACGAAGGAGTCCCTTCGTGGCCTCGCTCCCGCGCCGCTCCGGCTGCGCCGGCTCGCGCATCTCGACGTCGCGGGGTGCGCGAGCTCCTATGCGAACGTCCGCTTCCTGCGCCAGGGCCTCCCGACGCCGCGGCAGATCCGCCTCTGGGATCGAGTTCTCGTGCCCTGCTCACGCGCGCTGGATCCCCTCCTGGGTTTCGGCTGGGGGCGGTCCGTGGTCGCGGTCTGGGAGAAGTAGGTCCGAGAATCCGAATTCCCCGGCTCCTCTCCAGGCGGCCCAGTACAGCATGGCCGGCGTGAGGTGCAGGAGGAGACGGAGGTCCTGGTAGTTCACGTACCTCACCACGTTCGCGGGTTCGAACGTGATCCAGACGCAGATGTAGAGGGTGAGCTGACCGGCGATCGGCAGCAGCCACCGGGCGTCCTCCCGACCGAGCTTCCGAATTCGCATCAGCAGGAGGACCGCGAACCCAATCCAGAGAATAGACCAGTGCTGCAGCGTGACGAATTCGCAGCCGACTTCCCGCAGGACCGCGGGGAGCAGTTCCAGGTTTTGACTCGTGAGATCCTTCGCGAAATAGGCGAAGTCCGCTGGAAGAGAGCGCGCCGTGAGGAACCAGGCGGCCGAAATCGCGGCGGGAATCACGGCGGGCTTCCAGGCCCGCGTGAGGGCATAGACGAGGACGAACGCCTGTCCTTCATCCTTCAAAAGCGCGCCCGCGGCCAGGAAGAGGGACGCCAGCGGCGCCTCGGAGGCGAGGGCGAAGAGGAAGATCATCGCGAGGGGAGGGTCGGCCCACGCGGCGGCGGCGCCCTCGATGCGGCCAGGGAGCGAAGGCAGCCACGCGTAACAGCCCACGACCAGGGCGGAGGCCCCGGGCGCCAGTCGTCTTCGAAAGATGTCGTACATCGCTCCGAAGGAGGCGATCTGGAAGAGGACGAACCAGAGTCGCAGCAGGCGGCCGTCGGTCGATCCGCTCAAGAGATAGAAGTCGCCGTAGATCGCCGGAAGGAGGAGCGGCCGGCGGCGGCCGATGTGGGGGCGGTCCGGGTCCGTGAAGTCCTCGTTCCAGATCGTCCCATGGTGAATGATGGACTCGGCCTTGAACTGGTAAAAGCCCTCCGGATCCCACCCGAGTTCGTCGCTGGAAACGGCCCCCCACAAGAGGAAAAGGGCGGCCGCCGCGATCAGCAGGATCTGCGGGGGAGGCCGCGTCCACGTCCACTCCCGGACGAAGCTCCAGCGGCCGCAGGCTCCCATCGCGAGCGGGGCCACCAGGACCGTCGCCAGGTTGACGGGGAGGCTCACCCAGGCCAGGAGATGAGTCCATAGGGCGACGGCCAGGACCCCGATCACGAATCCGAGTCCCAACGCGCCGATCTCAGACGGCGGCCGGCGGTCGAAACGGGAGAGCAGGCCCAGGCCCGCGAAGAGCGCGAGGGCGGCGGCGAGGGCAACCCTGGCGGTCGTCACCGAACTCTTCTCGCGTAGGCCCGGGCGGGATCGAATGGCTCGTCACCGATGAAGACGATCCACGTGAGCTTCTTGCGGGCGATCCAGTGCGACGCGTCCTCGACGGACTTCACGTCCGGCGGGAGAGGGTAGACCGGCCTCGGATGAAGCCAGGTTTGCACGCGATAGTGGTCGATCGTCAACTTGTCATGGGGCGCCGCCAACAGGATCCGGGCGTCCGGGGGCAGCTCGGCGTCGAGCCTCTCGAGCCACCGGATCAGCGGCCGGGGCGCTTCCCGCACCCATTCGGCGGCATACAGGGCGTCGAAATAGAGGGCTCCGCCGAGGTAAGCCAGGATCAGGAGGATCCCGAGAAGACGTCTCATCGAATTCCGAGTATAGGGAGTGCGCAACCTGGTCGTCCATGCAAGCCATGCCGCGGAGCCCTGCTTCTCAATCGTCCGCATAACAATCCGGCCGCCGCGGAATCACTACTTGGAGAGAGAGAGGCTTCCATTTGCCCCTTTCGTCGGAGGTGACTATGAAGTCGCTCCTGATGGCGCTACTGGTATCGTTGGTGGGAGCCGGCGCGGCAGGCTGCATCGTGCAATCCCGCAACCCTCACTCGGGCGTCGAGGTCGTGGTGCCCCTCGGGCACGTCCATGACGAATTCTGCGGCCATTACCACTTCGGCGGCCGGTGGTACTACAGCCACGAACACAAGCACGGTCCCGGATGCGGACACGTGTACATCGAGGGGAGCTGGACCATAGGGCACTAGTTCAACGTTCAACGTTCAAGGTTCAATGTTCGTCCCGGGTCCGAAGGCCGGCGTCGGTCCGCACCGCCGGCGATATTTGGGGTTCGGGAGACGTTGGACACGGGACCATCGACGAACCTTGGACTCAGAACGCAGGACTTCGTCCTGTTCCGCGTGGGTGCTGCAAGAGCATCCTCAACCTGCAGAATCGATCTTGAAACAGCACTAGACGCTCTCCCGGCTACTTGAGCCGGTAGACCGCCCCGCCGGCGTCCTCGAAGACGGGACTCAGTCCCGCCTCTTCGGCGGACGGTCGGCGGAACGGCCGGAGGACGAGCCACTTCGATTCGAAGGCGTCCGCCAGCTCCGCGGGATCGAGCGGCCGCCGGCCCCACTTGATGTCCTCGAGCAGCTTCAGCCGCGCCGGATTCCGCACATACAGGAACATCGGATCGAGCCCCACCAGGTAGCGGTGGGAGGGGTCGTAGTAGAAGAGCTGCGGGAAATCGCCCCAATCGAGGTGAATCACCTTTTCTCCGGCCGGGATATTCGACTTCATCCACCGGGCCGCGCCGTTGAGGTCGGGCCCCGGGTACGTTCGCAATGCCCCCGACGTATCCCACGCCGACCGCGCCGTCAGCATGATCGCGAGAAGCCCCGCGGCGTTGGCGAGCGCGAATCGAATCCGACCCTCGCGCGGCACGAGGTCGTCCGCCGCGGACGCCGCCGCCAGGAGCGCCAGCGGGGCGAAGTACTCGATGAACCGCCCCGACAGGAGATACAGGAGGAAGCCGCCCAGCATGAACGCGACGAGCCGCCGCGTCCTCGCGCTCAACGCGCCGCCCCGGAACGCGCCCGCGAGGAACGTGCCGAGGAAGCAAAGGAGCACCAGGGTCGAGGAGACGACCAGCGACCGCGGCGACACGGACTCGAACTCGCGACCCAGCCGCACGACCGGATCGCCCCCCAGGTCCCACGCCCGCGCCACGATCTGCACATTCATCACCCACCAGAGGCGGAGATCGTTGGGGAAGTAGGGGTGGACGACGAGCCCCGCCGCGACGCCGCCCGCCGCGAACGCGAGACCGCGCCACTCGAATCGACGCTCATCCAACCCACGGGCCAGCGCGTCGATGACTGCGAAGGCGACCAGCAGGTGGGGCGCGGTGTACGTCCACGAGTAGACGAACCCGACGACCGCCAGCGCCCGCCAGCGCGAATTGAGAAGAAAGTGGACGCCGAGGAGGAGCAGGATCACCGAGAGGATCGCGGGCCGCACCTCCTGCATCCGGAAGAGGAAGTGGTTGCCGAGCGCGGGAACGAGACCGACCCAGAACCACGCGGCGCGGATGCCGTTCTTCGAGAGCACCCGCGCCAGCGTGGCGAGAAGCCCGACCCCCATGAGCCACGCCGCGATCTTCGCCCCGGGCGCCGGGTCGTCGCCCCGGCAGAAGGGCGCGAGCAGGACGTGGAAGAGGAACTCCTTGTCGGAGAACGCGTCGCGCCAGACGCTCTCCTGCGTCCACGCGAACTCGCGCGACAACCCGCGCTCCGGCAGGAGCTGGGCGTACCGCGCGTGGTAGAGGCTGTCGCGGTCGACGAGGTGGGGCGTGCTCCACTGGAGGAAGGCGAAGACGAGGGCGCCCCAGGCGACCGCGCCCGCGAGCGCCGCCCGGCGCGCCACCTACTTGCCCTCGGACTGCTTCTGGCGCTGGTTCCGCAACTTCTCGGCCTGCACTTGGGAGATGTCGGCGGTCTCGGTGCCCGGATAGTCCTTCACGATCGTCTCGAAGATCGTGATCGCGCTGTCCAGGTCCTTCGCGTACATGTGCGCCGAGGCCATCGTGAACATCATCTTCGGCTGCAGCTCGTCCCCCTTGTACTTCTCGCACGCGGCCTTCAATCCGTCGATCGCCTCCGCCCAGCGTCCCTCCGCGCACGACGCCATCCCCAGGACCCACGCGGCCATCGGGCGCTTCTTCGTCGCGTTCTCGGTGTCAAGGTCCGCGAGCAGCGAGCAGCAGCTCCGCGCGGGGGAGTACCACTTCTTCTCGTAGTACTTCTCGAGCTGGCCCAGCAGCAGCTCGATCGCCGCCGCCTTTTCCCCCTTCCCCACGAGCAGCTCCGCCGCGGCCGCGTAGTGCTTCGCGGAATCCTTGGAGTTGTCGAGGATCAGGTACGCCTCCCCGAGCGTCCGATGGGGACCGGCCTGCTTCGGATCCTTCTCGAGCGCCTCCCGCGACGGCACGATCTTGGCGAAATACGCGGGAACCATGTCGCTCATCAGGGGGCCGTAGACCTTCGGATTGAGGGGCGTCACCACGGCGAGCTGCTTGCCGTCCGGCTCGAAGACGATCGTCATCGGCGGCATCGGCGATCCGTGCTCCTGCCACAGCCTGTTTTCGTCGTCGGTCCCCTCGGGATTGATCCGGACGCAGAGGTACTTGCCGAGCGCGGCGACGACGCCGGCGTCGGCGAGCGTTTCGTTCTGGAACCGGAGGCAGTTCTTCCTGTCCTTGGATTGGAAAACCAGCGCGACGAGCTTCTTCGACGCCGCGGCCTCCTTCAGCGCCGCCTTGAAGTCCGATTTCCAGGCGACCTCCTGGCGGGCGAGCAGGGGAAGGAGGAGCAGGGCGGCCGCAAGTCTCATGTTTTCTCCCGGAAAACTGCGGGCATTATAGGTAAACGTCTCCCGCGCGGCGGCGGACCGGCTGAAATTTCATACACTTTGCGCATGGCCCTCCACGTCCCGGTTCTGCTCGAGGAAACGCTGGAAATCCTCGATCCGCGGCCCGGCCGGCTCGTCGTCGATTGCACCGTCGGGCTCGGAGGCCACGCGGGCGAACTGCTGAAGCGGGTCTCGCCCGGCGGGACCCTGGTGGGACTGGACCTCGATCCGCGCAACCTCGAGACGGCCCGCCCCCGGCTCGAGGAGACGGGCGGCACGTTCGAGCTGCACCACGCCAACTTCGCCGGGCTCCTCAAGGTGCTGGCGGGGCGTCGCGCCGACGCGATCCTGGCGGACCTCGGCGTCTCGAGCCCGCACCTCGACGATCCCGCGCGCGGCTTTTCCCTGCGCCGGCCGGGCCCGCTCGACATGAGGCTCGATCCGACCCGGGGGCCGACCGCCGCCGACCTCGTCAACCGGATGGGCGAGCGCGAGCTCGCGGACGCGATCTTCGAACTGGGCGACGAGACCGACTCGCGCAAGATCGCGCGACTCATCGTCGAGCGCCGCCGCCGGGGCCGGATCGAGACGACCGACGCCCTCGCGGACATCATCGGCGAGGCGCGCCGCTTCACGCGCCGGCGCGCGGCGGGCGCGAAGCTCCATCCCGCGACCCGCACGTTCCAGGCCCTGCGGATCCTCGTCAACCGCGAGCTCGAGAATCTCGACGCCCTCCTCGCCATCCTCCCGTCGTGCCTGGACCCCGGGGGTCGCGCGGCGATCATCAGCTTCCACAGCGGGGAGGATCGGCGCGTCAAGCGCTCGTTCCGGGACGGAAAGGCCGCGGGTCGTTATTCCGAGATCGGAAAGCTCATCCGCACCGGTGACCGAGAGGCGGTCTCGAATCCCCGCGCGCGCTCGGCGAAGCTCCGGTGGGCTCGCACGTGACCCCGCCCGGCTTCTTTGACGGCATGGGATATCCGTTCCGCGGCGTGAAGCATCTCCTCGGCCACCGGGAGCTCTGGCCCTACGCGGCGAAGTCCCTCGTCGTGGGGATTCTCCTGTTCATGCTCCTCATCGCGATCGCCGCCGGACTGGTGCTGGGCGTCTTCTCGAATCCCTTCGAGTTCAAGACGGTTCTCCTGGGATGCGCGGCCGCGACGCTCGGGGTCGTGGGAGGGATCGTCCTGTTCGCACTGATCGGGAACGTGATCGCGGGACCGTACTTGGAGGCGATGACCGAACGGATGATGGCCGACGCAGGGAGGATCAAGGAGACTCCGCGCGGTTATGGGGCCGCCTTTGGGGCGGGGCTCGTCGACCAGCTCGGGCGGTTCGCGCTCTTCCTGGCGGTGCAGGGAATGCTCTTCGGCCTCTGGCTGACGCCGGCCGCCCTGGTTCATCCCTTGGCGGCGGGCGGGGTGACGGCGTTCTTCGTCGCGATCGAGCACCTCGAATACCCCCTCGAAGCGCGCGGGCTGCGGTTCTTCGCCAGGATCGACTGGGGATTCAAGCGACTGGGGCCGTCGCTCGGGTTCGGGACGACTCTGATGTTCGTGATGCCCTTCGCCGGCTTCCTGTTGCTTCCGGCGGCGGTGTGCGGGGCGGTGCTTCTCGAGCAGGACCTGGAGCGTGCGGGAGCTAAGGCTGGGGGGGCGGCGCCTGCTTGACGGGATCGTTTTCCTTGGGGAGGTTGTCCAGTTTGAGCTGAAGCACCGTGTCCTCGTGCGCCTTCTCGGGGAATTGCTCCTCGATCGCTCCGGGCCCCGACTTGGGGACCATCGGCTTCCGGCAGCGGGGGCATTCCGGCTTGGCCCCCTTGGCGCTCTCGAGGATCGTCACGCCGCAGGCGTGGCAGAGGAAAACGGACATGGCGGAAATGCTACCAAAACCGGGAAGGAATCTGGAATGTGGAAGCTGGAATCTGGAATTCCAAGACTGGAACCCGGCAGGAAGTTCAATTTCCTAAGGGCCCGCGGGTGACGCCGACGACGTCCGACGCCTTCAGTTCGCGCCAGAGCGTCGCGCCGTCGCGACGGCCCGACAGCAGGTCTTGGTAGGAGGCAATCAGGGTCACCGCTTCTTTCGGCGATTCCGTCAGCAGCTCCAGCCGGAACCACCGCACCCCGCGCGCCCGCATCTCCGCGACGTAGGGCGACGCGCTCTGCGGAACCGCGTTGAAGACGGTGTTGCGGCAACCCACATCCGCTTTCAGGGCGTGCGACTTCCCGATCCGGTCCTTCAAGGCCACCTGGTGGCGGTCGCAGGGACGCCCGCAATCGGTGGCGTCGTGCCCCTTCGAGAGAGTCGCGGCGAAGACGCAGTGCTCGAGGTGGAACATCGGCATGTGCTGGTGGATCACGACCTCGGCCCGTTCGACCGGAGTCCGGGCCAGGAGCGCTTCGAGCTGGGCGGCGTTCAGGTCGTAACTCGGGGTGAACCGGTCGAGCCCGCGACGCAGGTACCAGTCCGCGGCGAGGTCGTTCGCGATGTTCAGCGAGAAGTCGCCGATCAGCGCTGACTTGCCGCGGTAGTGATCGATGTGCACCAGGTTCCTGGCGAGGATCGCGTCGGGTTCGCACGACGACACCAGGTTGAGGATCCCCGTTTCCCCGGGCTTGAAAATCCGCGGCGGGGCGAGCGCGATCCAGGCGCCGCGTTCCCGGGCGATCGCCACGGCCTCGCGATATTTCTTCGGGTCCTCGAAGTCCGCTTCAAGGTGCCGGACGCCGTAGTCGAGCGCGGCCTTGAGCTGGTCCAGGGAGCGGGCCAGGACGACCAGTTCCGGCGATCCGGTGACGGGCGCCTTCGCTCGGGGACGCAGCGCGTCGAGCGCGTCGGGGACGATCCGGAGCGGCTTTCCGTCGCGCCGGAGACGCTCAAGTCCCGCGGCGGCTTGGCGTCGAAGCTCGTTCAGAGCGCTCACCGGCAGGATCACGTCCCCTTCGAGCCGGACCTCGAGTTCCCGGAGCTCGAACGGCGTCGTTCCCAGGCGTCCGATCTGCTCCCGCAGGTAGTCGACCGTCAGCGGTCGATTCCGTGCGACTTCGAGCGCGCGGTCGCTCTTCACGGAAAAACCGCGGGCTCCGTCGCTCAGCTCGAGTTCGAGCGGAGATCCCGCGGCTCCCGACACGACCGCCTTCACCGCGACGCGTCCCTGGGGATTCTCGATCCGCGCGCGGAGCCTTCGTTCAAGCGCCGGATCGCTCGTCTTCCAGACCCGGTCGCCTACATGCACCTTGGTCCAATCGATGTCACCGAAGGAGAGCTCAACCTCGCCCCCCGCCGCCTCCGACACGCGCCGGCCACGCGACCGGATTTCGTAGACCCGGCCGCCGGTCTCGTCGTCGGGCGATCCGTAGTCGAACGAGAGGCCATCCTGGGTCCGCAGCGGGTTCTCGAGCATGAGCCCGACGCGTCCGGCGCGAATCGAGGTCACGCGGCCGAGGAAGGGCCCGCGCTTCTTGGGCGACAGGGCGGGGACCAGGACCTGGTGGTCGATCCCTCCCAGGAAGCCGTGCGACAAGCCGCGCGAAAACACCTGCTGCAGCTCCAGGACTTCGCCCCGGGACCATGTCGCCGCCCGGTTCGCCCACGCCTCGTCGACCGCCTTGCGATAGGCGCGCGTCGTGGCCGCGACGTATTCCGCCGTCTTGAGGCGTCCCTCGATCTTGAAGCTCCGGACGCCCGCGTCGACCAGGTCGGGAATGAGGTCGAACGCGGCGAGGTCCTGCGGCGAGAGGAGGTATTTCCGTTCGCCCAGGTCGACGTTCTTCCCGTCGACGATCAAGTCGTAGGGCAACCGGCACGCCTGGGCGCACGCGCCGCGGTTGGCGCTCCGCCCGCCGAGCGCCTCGCTCGTCAGGCACTGGCCCGAGTACGCGACGCACAGCGCGCCGTGGACGAAGACCTCGAGCGGCATCGTCGTGGCGGCGGCGATCTTGCGGATGTCGGCGAGCGTCAGCTCGCGCGCGAGGATGACGCGCGAGAAGCCCAGCTCCTCGAGCGCGGGCATCTGCTCGGCGCACGTGGTCGTCGTCTGCGTCGAGGCGTGCAGCTCGATGTCGGGCGAGATCGCCCGCGCGAGCCGCGCGATCCCCAGGTCCTGGAGGATGAGGGCATCCGGTCCCGCCGCGATGACGCGCTCGAGGATTCCCGCCGCTTCGGCGAGTTCGTCGGCGAAGACGAGCGTGTTGAAGGCGACGTACCCCTTCACGCCGCGCAACCGCAGGAAGGAGAGGAGCTCGGGAAGCGATTCGACGGTGAAATTCTCGGCGCGGGCGCGGGCGTTGAATTTCGAGAGTCCGAAGTAGACGGCGTCCGCGCCGTACTCGACGGCGGCTTTGACGCACTCCATGTCCCCGGCGGGGGCGAGCACTTCGGGCCTGGCGCGCGCCCGCATGGACGGGGCCGCGCCTGGCGCAATCTGCGAGTCCAAGCGGGAAGAATACTAACGCAAGAAAAGAGCTTTGGCCAGAACCTCGACGATGACCGATGACCGATGACGGATGACTGGCGACAACCCCGATAGAATGGATCCGATGAAGGAGTACCTTGAGTTCCTCGCGCGGGTGGACGCGTGGTACCAGGGGGTCCAGCGCTCCCATCCGGACAAGGTGACCTGCACGAAGGGCTGCCGGGACTGCTGCCTCGGGCTGTTCGACATCTCGATCGCGGATCGCGACCTCCTGCGCGAAGGATTGACCCAGGCCGATCCCGATACGCGACGCGACATCGAGGCGCGCGCGGCCCGTCTCATGTCGAGCCTGCGTGAACGGCATCCGGACCTCGGCGAGACGCTCGACGGTCTCGACGGTGATGAAATCGACGAGATCTGCGACGCCCTGGGCGACGTGGAGTGTCCGGTGCTTGGCCGCGAGGGGGAGTGCCGCCTGTACGCGCACCGGCCGCTCATCTGCCGGCTGAGCGGAGTTCCGGTCGTCGACGTGTCAGGCGCCGTCATCCATCCCGAGGGCTGTTCGAAATGCACCCTGAAGCCCGCGGACGCCCCCCGCATCGACTACACGGACTTGCGGAAGCGCGAGAGGAAACTGCTCAAGGCGATCGACCCCGACCAGAGTGGGGTCACGCTCCTCATACCGCAGGCCGTCGAACCCGTATAATCCGGCCATGAAACAGTGTCTGGTCGCCATTCTCATCGCCGCCGCCGCACCCGTGGCGGCGGCGCAGGACGCGCTCGTCTCGACCGACTGGGTCCTGCAAAACGCGAAGAACCCGAAGGTCCGGATCGTCGAGGTAAGCGTCGATCCCGGCCTGTACGAGAAGGGCCACGTGCCGGGCGCCGCCGGCTTCAAGTGGCACAGCGACCTGTGCGATCCCGTCGCCCGCGACATCGTCAGCCGCGAGAACTTCGAGAAGCTGTGTTCCCGGGCGGGCATCGCCTCCGACACGACGGTCGTCTTCTACGGCGACAACAGCAACTGGTTCGCCTGCTGGGGGTACTGGATCTTCAACCTGTACGGCCACAAGGATCTCAAGATCATGGACGGCGGCCGCCAGAAGTGGGAGGCGGAGAAGCGGCCCATGGACACGACGGCGCCGTCGTTCGCTCCGACGGCCTACCAGGTGACCGCGCCCAACCTGGACGTGCGCGTGCGGCTGCCCGAGGTCCTCGACGTCGTGAACAGGAAGCTGGACGCGAAGCTCGTGGACGTGCGTTCGCCCGACGAGTTTTCCGGGAAGATCATCGCGCCACCGGGCTCGGCGGAGCTCGCCGTCCGCGCGGGCCACATCCCCGGCGCGAAGAACGTGCCGTGGAAGAAGGCGGTGCGCGAGGACGGGACGTTCAAGCCGCTCGACGAGCTCAAGAAGCTGTACGCCGAGGCGGGGATCGACGGGGCCGGCACGATCGTCACCTACTGCCGGATCGGCGAGAGGTCGAGCCACAGCTGGTTCGCGCTCAAGTGCCTCCTCGGCTACAAGGTCCGCAACTATGACGGATCGTGGACCGAGTGGGGCAACGCCGTCGGCGTGCCGATCGAGAATGAAGCGGGAACAGTGTGGACGGGGAAATGACATCCACGCGTCTACCAGGGCGATTTGAGATTTGCGATTCGGGATTGGGCAAATCGCAAATCGCCAATCGCAAATCGGTCCCCTAGTGGGCGCCTGGCGTTTCTGGGCGGCGGGGGTCGTCGCGATCGCCGCGGTTGTCGCGGGGCTGAAGCTCCACGCGGTCGCGGGCCGGGGTCGGGAGCTCTCGTTCACGCTGCTCGCGGGCCTCGCGGCGGGAATCGTCTTCCAGCGATCGCAGTTCTGTTTCGCGTCGGCGTTCCGCGACATCTTCCGCCATCGGGATCGCCGGGTCCTGGCGGGATTGATCACGACTCTCGCCGTGGGGAGCGCGGGCTACGCGATCGTGTTCGGGGCGTGGATTCCCGACCCGTCGCTCTATCGGCCCGACACCGCCCACATCGCTCCGGCGGGATGGCACCTGGTCCTCGGCGGCTCGATCTTCGGCTTCGGCATGGTGGTCGGGGGCGGATGCATCACGGGCCACCTCTTCCGACTCGGCGAGGGATCCCTGGTGGCCCCGGTCGGGCTTCTCGGGATCGTCGCGGGGTACGCGCTGGGACTGGCCGCGTGGAACCCGATCTTCCTGAATCTCGTGGGCCCGCTGCGCGGCGTCTGGTTCCCGGAATCGCTGGGATACCTGGGGGCCTTCGCGCTCCAGGTCGGGGTGCTGGCCGCCGGCGCCGCCGTGCTCCTTCACTACACGCCGGCCCCCCCGACGGCGGCGCCCGCGCCGGCCACGGATTTCGTCATCGGACGCAGGATCTTCATCGAGCGGTGGCCCGCGTGGGCCGGCGGCATCCTCCTCGGGTTGATCGCGACGTTCGCGTATCTCCGGACGGCGCCCCTCGGCGTGACGGAGGAGATCGGGCGGGTGGCGCGGCTCGGCGGGAAGGCGGCGGGGATCGTGCCGGAGCGGCTTCACGGGCTCGACAGCCTCAAGGGGTGCGCGGCGGTGGCGAATCCGGAGACCGTGTCGGCGAATGCGGTCTTCGTGCTCTCGTTCGTCGGCGGGGCGCTCCTGGCGGCGCTGCTCGGAGGCGACTTCCGGCCGCGGGCGGGATCGCCGGCCGGATTCGCCCGCGCCCTCGGCGGGGGAGTCCTCGTCGGATTCGGCGCGATGATCTCGCTGGGCTGCACGGTGGGGACGCTGATGTCCGGGATCATGGCCTGCTCGCTCTCGGGGTGGATCTTTCTCGCGGCGCTGGCCGCCGGGGCGTGGGCGGGGACGCGCGCGCTCGGAAGGCCGGCGCCGTGACGGAAGAAGCTCCTCGAGGCCTGTCCAGGCGCCACGTCGCGGCGGCCATGCTGGCATGCGCGGCGCTCGCCGCGGCCGTCGCGGGCCGCCTCCTCGCCTGCGCGGGCTGCGACTACGCGATCCTGGGCGTCCCGCTCTTCGCCGCCGGCGCGGTCTGCTATCTCGCGCTCGGCCTGCTCTCCCTGTTCGGGGCGTCCCTGCGCCTGGTCGGCGCGCTCTCGTTGCCGGGCGTGATCGTGCAAGCGGGGCTGGCCCGATTCCTGGTGGCGCTCGGCGCGCCGTGCCCCGCGTGTCTCGCGGCGGCCGCGTCGCTCTTCGCCCTGTCGATCGTCTGCCTCTGGCCCGACCGTCGATGGAGATTCGCGCCCGGCGCGGCCGCGATCATCGGCATCGCGGCGCTGCCGCTCTGGTCAGGACTCCTGGTCGAGACCGAGCGCCTCGCGGGGCTGCCGGAGTTCGCCCGCGCGGCGGACGTGCGCGCGCCGGCCGGGGACGCGACGCTCGTGGTCATGTACGGGCGCGAGGGATGTTCTTACTGCCTGGCCTTCGAGCGCGAGCACGAGCCGCGGCTGGCGGCCGATTTCGGGCCGGCCGTGGTTGTGCGGCGGATCGACGCCAAGGAGCGGCGCGGATTGACGCGGAGTCCGAGTTTCCTCATCCGGTCCCCGGACGGATCGCTGCTCGTCGTCCGCGGATTGCCCCGATACGACGACTTCGCCGCCCGGATCCGCGCGGCGGCGGGCCGGAACCCATGAATCTCCGCGTCATCACCTACAACATCCACAAGTGCATCGGCGGCGCCGACCGCCGGTACGATCCCGGGCGCGTCCGTGAAGTCATCGGACACTACCAGGCCGATCTGGTCTTTCTCCAGGAGGTCGACGAGGGCGCGCGGCGGTCCTCGCATCATCGCCAGGTGGACGTGCTGGGCGACTTGCTCAAGTTCCGCCACCGGACGTTCTTCCCCAACGTCCGTCTTCGCAGCGGGGGGCATTACGGCAACGCGATCCTCAGCCGCTTCCCGATCACGGAGACCCGGAACATCGATGTCACGATTCCGCTGACGAAGCGGCGTAGCGTGCTGCACGCGTGGATCCGGGTGCGGCCTCCCCACGGCGGTCGGTCGCGCACGTTGCATGTCTTCAACCTGCACCTCGGGCTTTCGCAGGTCTTGAGGAAATGGCAACTCAAGAAATTCCTGGAGAGCCATCCGTTCGCGACGCTGCATCACCGGACGCCGGTGATCGTCGGCGGCGACTTCAACGACGTGTGGGGGACGCTGGGATCCAAGCACCTGCGTCCGTACGGATTCCGGTCGTGGGAACACCGGATCGCGACCTTCCCGGCGGTCGCGCCCGCGCTCGCGCTGGACGCCCTCTACTCCTGGGGCGACGTCGAACTCCTGCA
>DASRJF010000024.1:0-6845 GCA_035649615.1 Planctomycetota bacterium
CAATTACCTGGACCGCGACACCGCGCGCTTCCACCCCGCGTAGAGCTCCTCCCGCCGGGCGGCGGACATCGCGGGGTGAAAGACGCGCCCCTCCGGAGAGGCCTTGATATCAACACCGACCGCCAGGCCCGCCAGCCGGGCCGCGCCCAGCGATGTGCTTTCCAAGTTCTTGGGGCGTATGATCTTAACGCCGAGCACATCCGCTTGGAACTGCATCAGGAAGTCGTTTCCGGCCGCCCCGCCGTCCACCCGCAGCTCGCGGATCCGGGTCCCCGAGTCCCGCTCCATCGCCTCGACGACGTCCCGCGTCTGGTAGGCAATCGATTCGACCGCGGCCCGGACGATTTCCGCCCTCCCCGACCCGCGCGTCAGGCCGCAGATGAGGCCCCGCGCGCCCGAATCCCAGTACGGCGCCCCCAGCCCCGAGAAGGCGGGCACGAAATAGACTCCCCCCGTCGACTCGACGGAGGCCGCCACCGGACCCGTCTCTCCGCTTCCCTTCACGAGTCCGAGTCCGTCGCGCAACCAGTGCATCGCCGCGCCCGCGATGAAGACCGATCCCTCGAGCGCGTAGACCGTCTCGCCGCGAGGGCCGCACGCGAGCGTCGTGATCAGGCCGTGCTTCGAGTTGACGCGCCGGGCGCCCGTGTTCAGGACGAGGAAGCAACCCGTCCCGTAGGTGTTCTTCAGCGATCCCGGCCGCACGCATCCCTGGCCGAACAGGGCGGATTGCTGGTCGCCCGCCACCCCCGTGATGGGGATCTCGGCCTTGAGGAGCCGCTTCTCCGTGCGGCCGAATTCCCCCGCCGAGAGTCGCACCTCCGGCAGGATCTCCCGCGGGATCCGGAACAGCCGGAGGAGCTCGTCGCTCCACGTCCGGCGGTCGATGTCGAACAGCGACGTGCGCGACGCGTTCGTGACGTCGGTGGCGTGGACGCGTCCGCCCGTGAGGTTCCAGAGGAGCCACGAGTCGATCGTGCCGAACGCCGTCCGTCCCCGCGGACGGACGTGGTCGAGGATCCACCGCACTTTCGTCGCGGAGAAATACGGATCGAGCACGAGCCCGGTCCGGCGGCGCACGAGGGGCTCGGCGCCGCGCCGCTTGAGCCGGGCGCACTGCGGCGCCGTGCGGCGGCACTGCCAGACGATCGCCGGCGCCACGGGACGCCCCGTGTCCCGGTCCCATGCGACGACGGTCTCGCGCTGGTTCGTGAGCCCGAGGGCGGCCACGCCCGCCGGATCCCCGGCCACCGAGCGCAGCAGGCGCCGGGTGACGCGCCAGATCTCCTCGGCATCGTGCTCGACCCATCCCGGCCGCGGATAATGCTGGCGGAAATCGCGCTCGGCCGAGCGCAGGACGCGGCCGCCGCGGCCGATCGCGCTCACGGTCACGCCCGTCGTTCCGGCGTCGATGGACAGGACGTGCCGCTCCATGGGGCGTGATTCTAGGCATGGGGACGGATTATGGAATGGAGAATTAGGAATTAGGAATAAGGAATGGAATGAGGAATAGGGAATGGAATGAGGAATTAGGAATCGCCTGGCAATTCTCCCGAGTCGATTCCTGATTCCATTCGTCATTCCGTAGTCCCCATTCCCCATTCCCCATCTGTAGAATGGCCGCCCGATGGCGCTCACGATCCACTTCGACGGTCTCTGCCTTCCGAAGAACCCGGGGGGCGTCGCCACGTACGGCTTCGTCGCGAAGCGCGGCGCCAAGGTCGTTCACGAGGAGGGCGGACTCGCCGCCGCGCCCTTCACGCCGCAGGCCACGAACAACGTCGCCGAGTACACGGGCGTCCTCAAGGCGCTGGAGTGGGCCCTCGCCCAGGGGCTCGAGAAGGAGAAGGTGCTGGTCCGGGGCGATTCGGAGCTGGTCATCCGCCAGCTGAAGGGCGAGTACAAGGTCAAGTCGCCGTCGATCGTGGACCTTTTCACGCGCGTCCGCGACCTCTCCAGGAAGTTCTCGTCGATCACGTTCGAGTGGGTCCCGCGCGAGGAGAACAGCGAAGCCGACGCGATGACGAACCGGGCCTACGCGGAGTTCGGGGCCCGGGCCTCGGGCGGGAGGCGCCGGGAGGACGCGTCCGCGCGCCTCCGCCGCGGATTCACCCTCGAGATCGAAACGGCCGCCGCGCCCGACGCCGCCTTCCGGGCGCTGAGTCACGCGTCCCTTCCGAGGGGAAAAATCGAACAATCGAAATCGCCGAACCTCCTGATCCTGGATCACGAAGACGGGGCCACGACGAATCTCAGTATCACGCGGCTGGCCGATGGATCGAGGATCCTGTGCGAACACAGGCGTCCCGCCGGCGAAGAGGACCCCGAGGCGCTCCGGTCCGCCGAGCGGGCCTGGCACGCGGCGCTCCTCTCCTTGCAGTCGCGCCTCGAGACGTAAGAACGTGTTTGCTTTCAGGTACTTTGGGATTTAGACTGACTTCACCCATTACACATGAGAAAGTTCTTCGGGACCGTGCTCATCCTGGGCGGGGTCCTCTCACTCGCTGATTTCCTGATCTGGGGGACTATCAGGATCGCTGATCCCCAGTCGCCGGCCTACATCGCGAACTCCCAATCTCATTTGTTGCTCCCCTTCCTCGCGGCGGGCCAGGACTATCCCACCGCCGTCCAGAAGCTCTGTTTCGGCCTCGGGATGCTCGCCTTCGGCCTCTACCTGCTCCTCCTCGAGGGGGACATGAACCGGTGCCCGCTGTCGCTCATCTTCATGATCAACGCGCTCCTTCTCTGTTTTTCGTTGCTGGTCGCTTTTACCGCGGGGCAACCGTTGAAAGCGGGATCGGACGCCCTCGTATCGCCCGACATGGTGGGCATAGCCGCCGCCGCGGCGCTCCTCTTCGTCGTGTGCGGGCTGCTCCTGCTCTACTTCGCGGCCACGGAGCGCCCCGTCGGCAAGGCGGCGCTGTCGATCGGCAGCGTCGTCTACGTCGCGTCCGCCGCCGTGGCCGCGGTCGTCTACCTGAACGGGAAGGCGGCCTGAATGCGCGTCATGATCCGGCCTGGGAGCGTCGCTTTTGAATGGCGCGGCTTCCAAGACTTCGGCGAGTCGCTGGAAGCGGGGCGAGCGCACCTACCCCGAGTCAAAAGGGGCGAGCACTAAGCCATGCCCATCAAGAGCTGCTCGCGCTGCGGCCTGAAGGTGCTGGTCGACGCCACGCAAGCCGCGAACGACAACTACCTCTGTCCCCGGTGCGCTCCGGATGTCAAATCGGCGCCCGCTCCCAAGCCCGCGGGCGGAGGCAAGCGGCCCAGCGTCAAGGTGACGTGCCCGTACTGCGGCGCCGCGTTCTCCGGATCGATCCCCTCGCGCCCCGCGAAGGGCGGCTGCCCCGTCTGCCAGAAGGAGCTGGTGCTCCTTCCGGACGGGACGATCCAGGCGGCGGCGACGTTCAACATCCAAGCGTGGCAGAAGGACCGGGAGGGGAAGAAGTCCGCCTCCAACCCTCCCCCGGCCCCCGCGCCCGTCGCGGCTCCGTACGAGGCGCCGCCCGAGCTTCCTTCGACGCCCGATCCGCTCGGCGGCTCGACGATCCTGGACATGGGCGGGCCTCCCGGCTCCGCTCCGCCCCCGCCCCCGTCGACGATCGACGACCAGACGATGGCCATTCCCGGGGGACTCGGCGACCAGACGATGCTGGGCATGGGTTCCGGCGCGGGCGAGCTGCCGCCGCCGCCGCCGACCCTCGAAGAGGAGACTCCCGAGCCGGCGCCGGAACTCCCGCGCGCCGAGGAGCCTGAGGCGCCTCCCGACCTCGGCGGCGCGACGATCCTCGACATGGGTCCCGGGCCGGTCGAGTTGGCTCCCTCGATCGAGGACTCGCCGCCCCCGTCGGACCTGCTGAGCGACATGATGCCGGGGATGGACCGTCCGCCCTCGGCGGAATCCCCGGTCGAGCCCCCGGTGCCGCCGCCGATTCCCGAGGAGCGCCCGCCGGAGCCCGAGGCGATGCCGGAACCGGACGCCACGGAAGTGCCGACGATTCGCGAAGCCGACGCCCCACCGCCGGAAGAACCCGCTCCCATTCCGGTTTCCGAGGAACCCTATCCGGAGTCGATCGATAGCGCGCCGGAGATCCCCGGCGACCTGGGCGGGCAGACGATTCTCGACATGGGCGGCACGGCCGCGGAATCGCGCCATCCCCAGCCCGCGCCCTCGATCGAGGAGCCGCCGCCGGAGGCGGTGCCGATCCTCGCCAAGGATGTAGGTTCGCCCGAGTCGTCCGCTCCCGACGCGCCCGCCGGGTCCGAGGGCGAAGCGGCGGCGAAGCCGTACATCTATCAGCCCATTCCGCGCGTGCCCAGGCAGGCGCCTCCGCCTCCTCCGGAGCCCGCGCCGGTCGCCCGGGAATCCCGGGGCGGCCTGTCGTCCTCGCCCTCCAACCCGCCTCCGCCTCCGTCCTCGGGAGGCGTGCCGGTGCTCGGGAGCGATTTCAGGATCGCCCCGCCCCCGCCCGAACCCGGTCCTTCTCTCGCCAGGGCGCACGAAGAGCATAAGCCCACGGGGCCGAAGACCTCCGCGGTCGTCCTGCCGCGGGCGCAACACAGCCTGAAGTTGCTGGTCTTCGCCTGGTTCCTGCTGCTCCTTCCCATCGGGGCCGGATACGCGCTCCATTCGATGAAGAAGCACCCCACCGTCGAGAAGGTGATCCAGCGGCTCAGGGACGAGGTCAAGCCCGGCATCGACAAGATGGACCGCGAGATGCGCAAGGCCATCGCGCCGCCCGCGGAGGCTCCGCCGAAGGCGCCCGAAAGCAAGTAGCCGCCGGTCAGTCGACGACGATTTCGATCGAATCCGTTCGATTCTCCAGGTGGGCTAGCCATCCGGTCCAGGAACCGATCGTCACCTTGTTTCCCTTCACGATCGCCTTGCCTCCCTGGCGGTCCCCCAGGAGCATCAATCCAACGGACTTCATCACGATTTGCGACCGGGGCTCTCCTTCGAACATCGATTGGCTGCATTCGAAACGGACGAGGAGCAGGTGCTCGAAGATGCCGCTTCCGCCGCCGCTCTCATGAGTCATGATCACGTGCGTCCCGCCCGGCGTCCGCCCCGCGTAGCAGTATTCGAAGTACGCATCGGGATACTCCTGCGATGGCCGCCATTGGACGCATCCGAATTCCGTCGTTCGCGCCGATTCATGGTTATTGCATCGAGACCAACCTTCGAGGTCCACGCCTGTGACTACCGGTAGCGGGTCGGCAAGGGTCCCGACCAACAACTGAATGGCCCCCGGGTGGATGGGCTCGCCTCGAAAATGAAACGTCGCCAGCTCGCCGGGATCGCTGACTGCATTCAGGGCACATCCCTGGACTGACAGGATTGTGAACACCAATACGGATGTGAATCGCACCGGGCCCCCTCTCTTCAACGTCACGGGGGCTTATCGGCACGAATTCCAAGGATGTTGAGCGACGAGGCGCTTCGCCGGCCGTCAACCGTCAACGGACAACCGTCAACGGGTTTCAGCGCTTGAGCAGGGCCGAGCGGACTTCGCGGATCACCGCGGCGAACCGCTCTTCGAAGAGCTGGTAGTTTCCTGCGTCCGCGTTCTTGAGGGCTTCCTTCGGCGCGGCGGCGGGCGCACCCGCAGCCGGAGGTGGATCGGCGGGCTTGTCCGCCGGCTTTTCAGCCGCCGCCTTTTCCGCTGCGGCCTTGTCAGCGGCCGCCTTGTCCGCCGCCGCCTTGTCGGCCGCGGCCTTTTCCGCGCCCGCCTTGTCGGCTTCCGCTTTCTCCGCCGCCGCCTTCGCCGCCGCCGCATCTGCCGCCGCTTTATCCGCGGCCGCCTTTTCCGCGGCGGCCTTGTCGGCGCCTTCCACGTCGGCGGGGGGCTTCTCAGCGGCTGCCTTCTCGGCGGCGGCCTTTTCAGCGGCGGCCTTCTCCGCGGCTTCCTTCTCCGCCGCTTCCTTCGCCATCGCTTCCTTCTCGGCCGCTTCCTTTTCGGCCGCGGCCTTCGCCTCGGCTTCCGTGGCGGCGGCGAGCTCGGCCTCGTGGCCCTTGATCGCCTCCTGCTCGTAGGCCTTGTTCTCGAGCAGCTTCTTTTCCTTCGCGGCGAGTTCCGCCAGGCGGGCGTCCTTCGATTCCGACGCCTCTTCGGCCTCGATCGACTTGCGTTCGGCCGCGACGTCGGCGAGCTGCGAGTCGATCTCGGCGATCCGCTGGTTGCCGCCATCGATGGCCTGCCGGTGCTTGGCACTGGGATCGGCGAGACTGCATCCGGCGGCGACCGCCAGCACGAGGACCGCGGCGATGATTCGGCTCATGGTCAATCCTCCCGAAGGGAACCCGGCGACACTCTATATCTGGACGAGCGGCGGGGTCAATCCTTGCGGCGGAACTGAGGACAGTCCTGGATTCGATGTCCAAAGTCATGCGCGGGCGCAGGACTCAGGACTCGCCTGCGATTTCCCTGAGCGCCGCCGCGGCGGCCTCGACATCGACGGCGGTGTTGAAATACCCGAAGCTGAATCTCACCGTCCCCCCGGGAAACGTCCCTAGATGCCGATGCGTGCCCGGGGCGCAGTGGAGGCCAGGGCGGCACGCGATCCCGTGGCGCTCATCGAGGGCCGCGCCCACCGACGCGGGGTCGCGCCCGCGCACGGAAAGCGAGACGGGCCCGATCTGTTTCCCGGGGGACTTCGCGCTCCACACCGTGACGCCCGGGATGCGGCGCGCCTCTTCGGCGAACCGCAGGGCGAGGTCGCGCTCGTGGGCGCCGATCTTCTCCACGCCTTCGCGCTCGAGGAACTCCAGTCCCGCGGCGAGGCCGGCCAGCCCGTGGGCGTTCGGCGTGCCTCCCTCGAGGTGGAACGGCATCGTCTCGGGCTGA
>DASRJF010000025.1:0-4145 GCA_035649615.1 Planctomycetota bacterium
GAGAACGCCCTGGCCGAGGGGCGGACGGTGTACGGCGTCAACACCGGCTTCGGGAAGCTGAGCGACACGCGGATCGAGGAGGGCGCGCTCGAACAGCTCCAGGCGAACCTGCTGCGGAGCCACTCCATCGGGTCGGGTCCCCACCTCGAGCGGCCCGGCCTTTTCATGGCCCTGCGCGCCAATTCCCTCGCCCGCGGGGCGTCCGGCGTGACGCCCGCGCTCGTCGCGAGGCTCGCGGACCTGTACAACCGGGGCGTCGAGCCGTGCATCCCGACGCTGGGCTCGGTCGGGGCGAGCGGCGACCTCGCGCCGCTGGCGGAGCTCGGGATGGTGATGATGGGGGAGGGGGTCGCGACGGTCCCCGGCGCCGAGCACGTCCCGGCGGCCAAGGCGCTCAAGAGGGCCAGGCTCGCGCCGTACCGGTTCCGCCCCAAGGAGGCGCTGGCGCTCGTCAACGGGACGCAGCTCATGTCCGCGCTCCTGGGGGAGGCGCTGGTCGAGGCGGAGGAGCTGCTGACGTTCGCGGACCTCGCGGGGGCGATGAGCCTCGAGGCGATGAAGGGGAGCGCGGCGCCGTTCGACGAGCGCGTCCACGAGGCGCGGCCGCATCCCGGGCAGGGGACGGTCGCCGCCAACGTCCGCCGGCTGCTCGCCGACAGCGAGGTGCTGGAGTCGCACCGCGACTGCCGCCGGGTCCAGGACGCGTACTCGCTCCGCTGCATCCCCCAGGTGCACGGGGCGGCGCGCGACGCGTTCGAGTTCGCGAAGCGGGTCCTGCTCATCGAGATCAACTCCGCGACGGACAATCCGCTGGTGCTCGGCGAGGACGTGATCTCGGCGGGGAACTTCCACGGACAGGCGGTGTCGCAGGCGGCGGACGTCCTGTCGATCGCGTTGACGTCGGTCGCCAACATCTCGGAGCGGAGGATCGAGCGGCTGACCAACCCGGACGTCAGCGGCCTTCCCGCGTTCCTCGTGAAGGACAGCGGCGTGAACTCGGGCTTCATGATGGCGCAGGTGGCGGCGGCGGCGGCCGCGGCCGAGTGCCGGGTGGACTCGACGCCCGCGAGCGTGCAGTCGATCCCGACCGGGGCGGCGAAGGAGGATCACGTCAGCATGGGGCCGCTGGCGGCGCGCAAGTGCCTGCGCGTCGTCGAGGGGCTGCGGCGGGTCCTGACGCTCGAGGCCGTGTGCGCGGCGCAGGGGCTGGACCTGATCGCGCCGCTCGCGCCGGGGACGGGCGTGGCCGCGGCCCGCCGGGAATTGCGCAAGACGGTCGCGTTCCTCGAGTCCGACCGCTCGCTGCGGCGCGAACTCAAGAAGGTGAACGCCGGCCGCGTCGTCGCGGCGGCGCGGCGCGCGGTCGGGAGGCTGGAGTGAAGCCCGTCCGGGCGCCGAGGGGGAAGAAACTCGCCTGCCGGAACTGGCAGATCGAGGCCCCCTACCGGATGATCCAGAACAACCTCGACCCCGCGGTGGCCGAGGACTGGAAGAACCTCGTCGTCTACGGGGGAACCGGCAAGGCGGCCCGGAACTGGGCCTGCTTCCGCGCGATCCTCAAATCCCTCAAGGGGCTCAAGCCGGACGAGACGCTGCTCGTGCAGTCCGGCAAGCCGGTCGCCGTCTTCCGCACCCACGAGATGGCGCCGCGCGTCCTCATCTCCAATTCGATGCTCGTGCCCGCGTGGGCGACGTGGGACCACTTCCGGCGTCTCGAGGCGCAGGGCCTGACGATGTTCGGCCAGATGACGGCCGGGTCGTGGATCTACATCGGCTCGCAGGGAATCCTGCAGGGGACGTACGAGACGTTCGCGGCGGCGGCGAAGAAGCACTGGGGGAGCGACCTCGCGGGGCGGCTGGTCGTCAGCGGCGGGCTCGGCGGCATGGGGGGCGCGCAGCCGCTCGCGGCGACGCTGGCGGGCGGGGCGTTCCTCGGGATCGAGGTGGACGAGGCGAAGATCGACCGCCGGATCGCGCAGGGGTATTGCGATCGCAAGGCCATGGGCCTCGACGAGGCGATGACCCTCCTGGACGCGGCGCGGAAGCAAGGGCGGCCGCTCTCGGTCGGCCTGGTGGGGAATTGCGCGGACGTCCTGCCGGAGATGGTGCGGCGGGACCTCGTGCCGGACCTGGTCACGGACCAGACCAGCGCGCACGACGCGCTGGTCGGATACGTGCCGAAGGGCTTGTCGCTCACGGACGCGTCGGAGCTCCGGAAGGGCGATCCGAAGAAATACATCCAGTGGTCGATGGAGTCGATGGCGCTGCACTGCCGGGCGATGCTCGACCTGAAGGCGAAGGGATCCGTCGTCTTCGACTATGGCAACAATCTCCGGGGCCAGGCGAAGCTGGCCGGCGTGGAGAACGCGTTCGACTACCCGGGCTTCGTGCCCGCGTACATCCGGGGGCTCTTCTGCGAGGGGCGCGGACCCTTCCGGTGGGCGGCGCTCTCGGGCGATCCGAGCGACATCTGGGCGACGGACGCGGAGGTGCTGCGGCTCTTCCCGCACGATCCGGTGCTGCGGAAGTGGATCCCGCTGGCGCAGTCGAAGGTGAAGTTCCAGGGGCTGCCCGCGCGGATCTGCTGGCTGGGGTACGGCGAGCGCGAGGAGTTCGGGCAGGTGATCAACTCGATGGTGAAGCGGGGGAGGCTCAAGGGGCCGGTGGTGATCGGGCGGGACCACCTCGATTGCGGGAGCGTGGCGAGCCCGAACCGCGAGACGGAGTCGATGAAGGACGGGTCGGACGCGATCGCGGACTGGCCGATCCTGAACGCGCTCCTGAACACGGCGAGCGGGGCGACGTGGACGAGCGTGCACCACGGAGGCGGGGTGGGAATCGGCTATTCGATCCATGCGGGGATGGTCGTCTGCTGCGACGGAACGAAGCTGGCGTCGGAGAAGATCGCGCGGGTGCTCACCAACGATCCCGGCATCGGGGTCGTGCGCCATGCCGACGCGGGATACCCCGAGGCCCGGACCTTTGCCAGGAAGCGGAAGATCGCCATCCCCCGGGTGTGACGGATGAAGGAGCGTTGACGGTTGACCGTTGACCGTTGACGGAGCGGCACCCCGGAACCGGCAGCGGCGCATGCCACGCGCGCGAGACTTCAAAGCCTCGCTGGATCCAAAGGTCCAGAGGGGGATTCCCCACCGAGTACACGGCTCGAGGGCGCCACGGCGGGTCCGAGACGATCGTCTCCGGCATCGTCCGACACCCCCTCCGGAACCCCTAGCCCATTTTTCTCAGAACACGCATTTACATATTCACGCATTAGTAAATGTGTAATATTATCGGCCGGCGACGTGGGGGGCCGGGGGCCCTGGAAAGAGGGGCGATCACAGACTTCAGACTGCAGACTGCAGACTTCAGAGAGGAGTAGTCAGTAGACAGTTGTCAGTTGTCAGACGACGGGCGGCGTCGTGCGGTTGGATCGGCCCGGGTGGAGAAAACGGCACGATGAACAAGAGCCAGGACGTCGCCGGCAGGAGTCGACCCGCCTCAGCCCACGTCTATCTCGCGCCGCCCTCCGGGTTCCACCTGACCGGGCTCACGTGTCCGCGGGACCTGCTCCGCCTGCTCCGCCTCGTCGAGACGCCGGGCTGGCGCGTCAGGCCGCGGGCACGAGGAACTTCCGGTTCCTGCAGCCGTACACGGCGCACCGGCCGTTGACCCGGGCGCAGTCGCGATGGTGGGGCGTCCGGCACGCCCGGCACGTCACGAAGCGCCCATCCGCCTTCTTGCAGAATGCGCAGGGGCCCCGGTGGGAGATCGCCGCCGAGGGCGTCCTGATGATCCGCCCCCCGCCGGATTTGAAGGGCGAACCACCCCAGGGCGGGTCCAGGACCAGACCTCCCACCAGCTCAAAAAGTACCCAAAGCAGGATTTCCATGATCAGGCATGAGACGACTCGTCAGGACCGGCGTTACCGGCTTCAGGAAATCAGGAGATCCAACTCGCCCCGGCGGGGGAGGACCTCGCCAACCAGCGCCGCGGCGGGAGTGGGAGCGGCCTTCAACGCGGCCAGGAGCGCGTCGACGCGGTCGGGCGCCACCACGAGCAGCAGCCCGCCCGACGTCTGCGGATCGAAGCACAGGTCCTCGCGCACCGGCTCGACGCCCTTCGCGGTCTCGTACCGCCCCTTG
>DASRJF010000026.1:0-6400 GCA_035649615.1 Planctomycetota bacterium
TTGTCGTACACGACCCCGCCGTCTTGCGCGCCCCACGCCGTTGGAACGACGACCACGGCGGCAATGACGAGAAGTCGGGTCATGACGCGCATGGGACCTCCTCTGTGAATGGGGGCCGGGCGGTTTCTTATATCGGCCGCGCCGCGGCGAAGTCAAAGTCTTTCACCGCCAGAGGTTATACGACCCCGGGGGGCGGGGACCTCGGACATTGCCTGTCGAACCCGGGACCTCGGACTCCCCGATCCTCGCTCGCTTGACCGTCGTCGAAAGCCGCGGGTATCATCGTCCCCAGCTTTTTCCCGGGACGGAAGGTGTCCAAGCTCATCGTCAAGTCGGGAGGCGCGACCCGCGAAATCGCCCTCGTCAAGGAGACGTTTTCCATCGGGCGGACCCCGGAGAACGATCTCGAGGTCAAGGACTCCCTGATCTCCCGCAAGCACTCCTCGATCGTCAAGAAGGGCGACCGGTTCGTCATCTACGACCTCGGCTCCTCGAACGGGACCTTCGTCAACCGCGAGAAGATCGAGATGAAGGTCCTCGATCCCGGGGACATCATCCGGATCGGCGACACCGAGATCACGTACCGCGACGACAAGTCCAGGGACTCCGCGAAGAAACCGGCGCCGCCCGGGCCCACCGCCAAGCGCGAGGCCCCGGCCGCGGGCCCTCCCGGCAGCCGGTACATCATCCAGCACGTCGACGACATCGCCGAGAACTACTCGATCAACATCGGCAACAAGCTCGGGGCGGGCGTGTCGCTCCTGGACGCGCGCAAGGAGCCCGCGGGCGAGCGCGCCGCCAAAGAGAGCAAGATGTTCTTCATCCTGTTCCAGGTCGGCCGCGAGCTCACCTCCGCGCCCACCCTGGACAAGATGCTCCAGCGCTCCATCCAGCTCATCTTCGAGATCATCAACGCCGACCGCGGCGTCATGGTCCTCCTCGGCGAGCACAACGAGCTCGAACCGCGCATCGCCTACCAGAAGGGGAAGGGCTTCATCCCCGGGGCCGAGCTCCCGTTCTCCAACACGATCGTCGGCCAGGCGGTGTCCGAGAAGGTCTCCGTCATCACCCCGGACGCGCAGCAGGACTCGCGCCTCATGGCCGGCCAGTCGATCATGCAGTACAACATCCGCTCCGCCCTCTGCGTGCCCCTGTGGGAGGAGGCGCGCGTCTACGGGGCGATCTACCTCGACAACATCGCCAAGAGCTACGCGTTCACCCGCGACGACCTCGACCTCCTGACGGCGATCGCCAACCTCATCGCGATCCGCATCAAGCAGGAGGAGCTCCACGAGAAGCTCCGCAAGGAGGAGATGCTCCGCGCCAACCTCTCGAAGTACCACTCGCCGGACGTGGTCGAGATGCTCCTCGGGCGCGGGGAGGACGTGGGCCTCGAGGTCCAGGAGCGGGAGATCACGACCATCTACATCGACGTCGTGGGCTCCACCAAGCTCGCCGAGGCGATCGGGCCCCAGGACACCGCGACGCGCCTCAACGAGTTCTTCGAGATGTCGACGAAGATCGTGTTCGACCACAAGGGGAGCGTGAACAAGTTCATCGGCGATGAAGTCATGGCGATCTACAACGCGCCCCTGCTCCAGCCCGACCACGCCATGAACGCGGTCCGCACCGCCGTCAAGATGCTCCAGGAGGTCGAGCGCCACAACAAGGAGCACCCCGAGCGCGCGTTCGACGTCCGCATCGGCATCAACACCGGGCCGGCCGTCGCGGGCAACGTCGGGACGCCCACGCGCATGGAGTACACGGTCCTCGGTGACGCCGTGAACGTGGCCGCGCGCCTGACCAAGTACCGCCCGGAACCGCATCGCATCTTCATCGGCGAGGCGACGTGGGCGAAAGTGAAGGGCCACTTCGAAATCCGCGACCACGGCGACACCGCGCTGAAGGGCCGTGAGAAGTCGATGCGCGTCTACGAGGTGATGGCCAGTAGCAGCCCGCAGCGATCGGCGGTCAGCCCCTGATAGCTCTCATCCCGTCGGTCGGAAGCTAATAGAGGGCACTTCACACCTTCCGAAAGACGGGCAGCAGCGCCAGCGCCGGCACGATCAATCCCGCGACCGCGCCCGCCTCGGCCCACCGGCCCAGGGCCGCCAGGAACGACGCGTCCAGGAGGATGATCCCGAGGACTCCCCAGCGGACGACCTGCATCATCCTCTCCGGGCCGGGCCTCGCGATCGCTCGCAGCACCCACGGGAGGATCCACAGCGAGGGTACCAAGGCCGTCCAGCGATGAGGCGATGGCCTCAGCGCGGCGGCCAACGGGACCCACGCGAGGGCGGCGCCCACGAGCGCCGGGAACCCGCGCCGCCCGTCCCCCCGATCCTCGCGCGTCGACCAGAGCGTGAGCGCGAAGACATAGGCCGAGAGCACGGCGATGGGGATCCAGGGAAACTCCGCGCTCGCCGGCGACATCCCGATCGCCGCGGCTCCCAGGCCCAGGTTGGACCCGCGGATCGCGGCCATGCCGGCCGATCCCGCGATCGCGTTGTGCTTGAGAAGCCTGTTGTACGCGGCGATCAGCGCCACGACCCAGCCCGCGGCGACGACCGCCAGGGTTCCAGCCAAGCCGGCCGACATCATCGCCAGCGCGAAAAGCACGATGGCGAAGACGCTCGCCGACTTCGGCAAGACACGACCGGAGGGAAGGGGACGCTCGGGGTGCAGGGTGCGGTCGCGTTCCAGGTCGCAGACGTCGTTCATCACCATCCCGCCCGCGTACAGGAGCGCGGACGCGGCCATGGCGGGAATCACCCGCGCGCAGGACAGGAGGTTGACGCCGACGAGCGCGGCGCCGACCGCGCTGTCCGCCATCGCGGTGAAGACGAGCGGAAACCGGGTGAGCTTGAAGAGCGCCGCCGGCGTGGCCATCTAGTAGAGGAGCACGTCGTCCAGTTTCGACAGGCTGACGATCGAGGTCTTCCGGATCGACACCTCGCGCCGGTTGGGCTTCACGCCGAACCGCCGGACCTCCATGATGTACTGCTCCTTCGTGGAGAGCCCCTCGCCCCGGTCATGGGCGTCCGCGTCCTTCAGCTCGACGAAATGCTCCAGCACGCGGACCAGCGTCCCGATGTAGACGAAGTTCGAGTTCGTGTCCACGACCACCACCTGCCCGACCCAGCCGCTCCAGGCGTCCGCATCCACGGCGCTCATGCGTCACCGCCCCGGACGGAAGTCGTTCACCGTCACGAAGATGAGCAGGCTGAGCAGGAGCACGAGCCCCACGAGCTGGAAGCGCTCGACGAAGCGCGGGCTCGGCGGTCCGCCCTTTATCTTCTCGATGGCCAGCAGCAGGATGTGGCCGCCGTCGAGCACCGGCACGGGCAGGAGGTTGAAGATGCCCAGGTTGACCGTGATGAGGACGAGGAGCCACAGGAAGTTCCCGAGGCCCGCCTCCGCGTGGATGAACGAGGCCTTGAAAATCCCCGCGGGTCCCGCCATTCCCGCGGCATCCTCCTGGCCGACGAACAGCTTCTTCAAGATCCCGAGCGTGATCTCGATCACGTCGACCGGCTCGTACAGGCCCGCGACGATCGCCCCCTGGAATCCCCAGGTGCGCTCGATCCGGTTGTAGGCGACGATCAGCTGGCCTTCCTCGGTCTTGAATCCTACGTCCTCCAGGTTGAGACGCTTCCGTTTCTCTCCCGGGACGATCTCCAGCTCCTTCGTCTCCTGGTCCCGGCGGACCGTCACCTTCACGGAGCCGATGCGGCCTCCGGCGATGTCGATCGTCGCGGGTTCGGGAAGCGTTGCGATCGAGACGAGCACGTCGTTGCTCCGGAGTCCCGCCTTGTGGAAGGGCGAGTCCTCGGCGACGTGGACGACTTTCGAGCTTCGACCGGGCCTGACGCCCAGCATCCCCTTGCCCTGGGATTTGTAGCGGATCAGCACGTCCACGGTCTTCGTGATGCCGGCCCGCTTGTATTCGACGGGTACTCTCTTGCCGGCCAGGGGCGTGACCGCACCGAAGATGTCGTGGAAAGAGGCGATGGGCGTGTTGTTGATCTGGACGATGACGTCGCCCCCCTGCAGCCCGGCCTCCCCGGCCGGAGTGTTGGCTTCGGGCTGGGCGATCACCGGCTCCATGAGCCGGTAGTCCTTCGAGATGCAGTCCTCCTCGACGGGACTGGGAAGGTTGTCCAGGACGACGGTGCGTTCCTCTTCCCCCGGATTCCTGAACGACAGCTTCAAGGGCGTCGATGCGTAGGCAAGCTGCTCGCGGAATTCGCCGAGTTCGAACCTGGCCGGCTCATCGTTGATCTTCAGGATCTCGACGAAGGAACGCAGCCCCTTCTCGTAGGCGGGGCTTCCTCTTTTGATCTTGGGGATCGTCGTGGGAGGGGGAAGCGTGCCGTGACGCTTCGATTCCATGACCTTGACCTGGACGGTGTGGCGCTGGCCGCCGCGATCCACGACGACGTCGATCATTTTCCCCTGCGGCGACCGCACCATGAGCTTGCGGTAATCGTCGCTGCTCTCGACTTTCCTCCCGCCGGCTTCGAGGAGACGGTCGCCCGGCTGCAGCTGCGCCTCGGTGTCCGCGTAGGAGGGGGAGCCGATGACCGGCGCGCCCTCGCTCCTCCCCGCGAGGCAGGCGAGGATGGCGAGGGGGAAGGCGATGAACAGGTTCATGAGCGCGCCCGCGGCGAAGATCTGGAGCCGCGCGAAGGCCGACTTGCTCGTGAGCTCGTCGGGCGCCCCGGTCTTGGGGTCGCCGATGTTCTCGCCGGCCATCTTCACGTAGCCGCCCAGCGGGATCGCCGAGATGCGGTACTCCGTCCCCTTCCAGAAGCGCTTCCAGAGGATGGGGCCCATCCCGAGCGAGAACGCGTCGACGCGCACGCCCTTCCACTTGGCGACGAGGAAGTGGCCCGCCTCGTGGATGAAGATGAGGAAGCCGAGACCGACCACGATCTGGATGACGATGAAGACGGTCTCGAGGAAGTTGGCCAGGCCTTCAGGCATGGATGGGATTCCCTTTCGGTGATTCGGCGAGACGTCGGGCCTCCGCGCGGGCCCACGCGTCCGCGGCCCGGAGATCGTCCAGCGTCGGGGACTCCACCAGGCGGTGCGCGTCCATCGTCTCCCGCACGATCCCCGCGATGCGCGTGAACCGCAGGTTCCCGGCGAGGAACGCCTCGACGGCTACTTCGTTGGCGGCGTTGAGGACCGCGCCCATCGTCCCGCCGGCCCGCACGGCCCGGTGCCCGAGCTCGAGGGCGGGGAAGCGGGCCAGGTCCGGAGCCTCGAACGTGAGCGACCGGACCTGCGCGAGGTCGAGCATCCGCGCGTCCGACGCGACCCGGTCGGGCCACAACAGGGCGTACTGGATCGGCACCCGCATGTCGGGATGGCCCATCTGGGCGATCGCCGATCCGTCGCGAAATTCGACCAGCGAGTGGATGATCGACTGGGGATGGACGAGCACCTCGATCTGGTCCGGCTCGAGGGCGAAGAGCCACCGGGCCTCGATCATCTCGAGGGCCTTGTTCATCATCGTCGCGGAATCGATGGAGATCTTCGGCCCCATGTTCCACGTCGGGTGGCGCAGGGCCTGCGCGGGTGTCGCCTCCTCCATCTCGCGGAGCGTGGCCGAACGGAACGGGCCCCCGGAGGCCGTGATGATGACGCGGCGGACTTCCTCGCGGCGTCCGGACGCCATCGCCTGGAAGATCGCGCTGTGCTCGCTGTCCACGGGGATGATCGCGCCGCCGCCGTCGCGCGCGGCGTAGAGCATGAGCGGTCCGGCGGCGACGAGCGATTCCTTGTTCGCGAGCGCGAGCGTCTTGCCGGCGCGCAGCGCGGCAAGACCAGGCTCGAGCCCGGCGTAGCCGGTGATTGCCGAGAGGACGACGTCGACGTCGTCCGCCTTCGCCAGTTCGACGAGCCCCTCGGGGCCCTTGAAGAGGCGCGTGTCGCCGCTCCCGATCGCGCCGTGGAGCCGGTCGAAGGCGGAGGGGTCGGCGAGCGCGGCCCGGGTGGGGCGGAATTCGGCGATCTGCGTCTGCAGCGTCTCCGCGTCGGACCGCGCCCCCAGGCCGACGACGCGGCAAAGATCCGGGAGACGGCGCGCCACGTCGAGCGTGCTGAGGCCGATGGAGCCCGTGGAGCCGAGAACAGCGATGCGTTTCAAGGCGGAGTCATTGTACTGAAGCCCGTTGGAACCGTCTACCGAGGTTGACGGGCGACCGATGTGGTCCTATTCCTCATTCCAGATTCACATTCCACATTCCACCTTCCTCATCAGGGCAACTTGATGTCCTTGATCTCGAACGTCACGGTCTTTTCAAAGACGGCGTCGGAGAATCGGAATTTGAATCGCTTGATGTCCTTGTCACCCAGCGTCGGAAACGTGGCTTGGAACGTGGCCGTCTTGGCC
>DASRJF010000027.1:0-11518 GCA_035649615.1 Planctomycetota bacterium
TGGAAAGAGTCCTCGAAGTCCGCGGCGAGCTGGTCGAGCCTTCGATAGATCCCGGGGTCGGCCTTCAACTGCCGCAGTTGAGCCAGCCCGGCGGCGACCGCGAGGGGATTCCCCGACAGCGTCCCCGCCTGGTACACGGGGCCTTCGGGAGCGAGCCGGTTCATGATCTCCCGCCGCCCTCCGTAGGCCGCGAGCGGAAGTCCGCCGCCGATGATCTTGCCGAGCGTCGTGAGGTCGGGCTTGATGCGCAGGAGGGTTTGCGCGCCGCCCCACGCCAGCCGGAAGCCGGTGATCACTTCGTCAAAGATGAGAAGCGACCCGTGGCGCCGAGTCTCCTCCCTCAGCGTCTCCAGGAAGCCCATGAGCGGCGGAACGACGCCCATGTTCCCGGCCACCGGCTCGACGATCACCGCGGCGACCTTCCTCCCCCACCGCTTCATCGCCCCCGAGAAGGCGGCGGGATCGTTGTACGGAAGAATGATCGTGTGATCCGCCTCGACCCCGGGGCTGTCGGGCGATCCGAACGTCGCGGCGCCCGAACCGGCCTTCACCAGGAACGGATCGGCGTGGCCGTGATAGCACCCCTCGAACTTGATCACGCCCGCCCGTTTTGTGAACGCGCGCGCGACCCTCAGGGCGCTCATGCACGCCTCGGTGCCGGAACTGACGAGCCGCACGAGATCCATCGAGGGAAAGGCCGACCGGATCACCTCGGCCAGCTCGGTCTCGGCCTCCGTCGGCGCGCCGAACGTCGACCCCTTCTTCGCGGCCGCCGTGATGGCCGCGACGATTTTCGGATGCGCGTGGCCCAGGATCAGGGGTCCCCACGAGCCCACGAAGTCGAGATAGCGGTTCCCGTCGATATCCTCGATCCACGCGCCCCGCCCCCGTCGTACTAAGACCGGGTGGCCTCCGACGGCGCGGAAGGCGCGCACCGGGCTGTTCACGCCGCCCGGGATCGAGCGGCGGGCGCGGCGGAAAGCGGCGCGGCTTCTGAGGCGGCTCATCGGGTTTCGGGAATTGTTAGGCCGGACTTGGCGTCCCTTAGTTAAGGGACGAATTGTAACGGGCGGTGGGCCGGTTGCCAGAGATCGGGCGGAGAACTGTCGGATTCGGATCGAGGTCCGACGCCTGAGATCTGTTTAGTGCGCAGGGGTATAATCTCCATGGGACGGGGACCCCGGGAGCGGATCATTCCATGAGCTATGGCGGTGTAGCCAAGGGCGCCACGATCTCGGAGTACGTCCTCGTCTCGAAGCTGGGACAGGGCGGATTCGGCGAAGTGTGGAAGGCCGAGCACCGGCAGATCGCCGGGAAGTTCGTGGCGATCAAGTTCCCGTCCACGCCCGAGGCGCTGGACCTGGTCCGCCGCGAGGCGGTTTTCCAGCACCAGCTCGACCACCCGGGCATCGTCCGCACGATCGGCCTCGACACGAACCACACGCCGCCCTACTTCATCATGGAGTACGTCGAGGGGCGGAACCTCCGCGAATTCATGGCGGCCGAGGGCATCCTCCCGCCGCCTTACGCGATCGACATCGCGGTCCAGGTCCTGGAGGCGCTGGCCTACGCCCACGGCCGGGGCATCGTCCACAAGGACATCAAGCCGGAGAACATCCTCGTCGAGAAGCGGAAGGTGCGCGTCGGGGCCGAGCAGCAGAAGGCCCTGATGCACTACGTCAAGATCACGGACCTCGGGCTCGGCATCTTTCCCGAGAAGGCCCAGCAGGACATGGCGATGTCCGCGACGAACTACACGAGCGGCGTGCGACAGCTCTCCGGCACGCTCTTCTACATGGCGCCGGAGCAGATGATCAAGGGGCGCGACCAGGACCGGCGGGCCGACCTCTATTCCGTCGGCGTCGTCCTCTACGAAATGCTCACGGGCGAGCTCCCGCTCGGCATGGACATGCCCAGCGAGCTCAATCCCGTGATCACGCCCGACCTGGACCAGATCTGCAAGCGGGCCCTCTCGCTCGACCGCGACCACCGGTACCGCGAGGCGGAAGAGATGATCCGCGATCTCCAGAAGGCCAAGGAGCGGTTCCTCATGCGGCTCGTCGCCAACGGGCCGCTCCCCACGCCCGTGATGAGAGCCTTCCCCACGCCGCTCCCCGGCCAGATCCCGGCCCTGAAGAGTTCGGCCCGCCTCGGCCGCCGGATCTTCGAATGGGGCGTCCTCGGAACGGTCGCCCTCCTTTTCATGCTGGCGGGAGTGCACTTCCTCCGGGTGAAGCGCGAAGGCACGGCGGTGCGCGCGGACGATCCGGCGCTGGCCGCGGGGCCGGAATTCTCCGATCCCATCGTGTTCGACGTCATGCCCTACGACGCGGAGGTGTCGATCGACGGCGGGAAGATCGAACGGTCGGAGGCGCCGCGGCTCTCGTGGGCGCCGCACCACGTGAAGATCGCCCGCGAGTTCCACGAGACGACCGACCTCCTCCTCGAACCCCGGACGCTGGAGGGCCGACGGTACTTCGCGATCATCGAGTCCCCCGCGAAGGACCGCAAGCTCCTCGGGATGATGGAGATCGCCCGGGCGGAAAAGGTGAAGATCGATCTCGCGAAGCAGAAGGGCTCGCTCACGATCGCGACGGGCGAGATCAAGAACGCCCTCGTGCGGCTGGACAGCGTGCCCGTCGGCGTCACGCCGCTCGCGCTCTCGGACCTTTCCGCGGGGCTGCACCGGGTCCGCCTCTCCCGCGACGGGTACCGGGACCAGGAGTTCGACGTGATCGTCCGGGCGGGCGAGCCGCTGGAGAAGAACGTGGAGCTCCTCCCGGCGAGCTCGCAAGGCGGCGTCGACGGCGTCTTCCACGACGTGGAAATCGTCACCAGCCCGCCGGGCGCGACGGTCTTCCTGAACGAGGAGAATCGCGGCCCCGCTCCCGTGCCCCTGCGGCTCCCCACGGGCACGTACCGGCTGCGCCTCGAGCTCAAGTACCACGCGGCCCACGAGCAGCCGATCAAGGTCGAGAGCAGGCAGAGCAACAGCTTCACGCTCGCCAAGATCCAGGGGTCGGTCCACCTCGACAGCGAGCCGCGCGGGGCCCGCATCCTCATCGACGGGCAGGAAATCGGCGTGACGCCGCTCCCGTACCGGCTCGAGGGGGGTCCGCACGAGGCGGAGCTGGTCCTGGACGGGCATCACAAGGAGAAGATCTCCTTCGAGATCGTGAGCGCCGATCCGGCGCTGTCGGTCAAGGGCCGGCTGAAGAGAGTCCCGCCCGCCAAGGTGCTCGTCGAGTGCGAGATCCCGGGCGTCGAGGTCATCGTGGACAACGCGGCCCTCAAGGCCCAGCCCGCGGTCCTCGAATCGGGCCGCCACCGGATCCGGGTCCTCGGCATCGAGAAGTTCGTGGAAGTGGAGCCCGGCGAGGAGCGGACGGTGAAGTTCGGCCTCGCCGAGCTGGGGCTGGTGGAGGTGGGGGCCGGGGAATTCCTCTTCGGGGTGCCCGAGCCGTTCTGGCTGCCGCGGCAGATCAAGATGAGGCGCGAGAAGCTCCCCGTCTACTACGTGGACCGCTGCGAGGTCACCAACGCGCGCTACCAGGTCTTCCTGGACTGGATCCGCCGGACGGGCGACCACTCCAAGTGCGACCGCCAGGAAGGCAAGGCGAAGGACCACACTCCCGCGTTCTGGAAGCGGGCGGACAACCAGGATCTCCTGGAACTCGACAAGCCGGTCGTGGGGGTCGATTTCTACGACGCCTACGCCTTTGCCGCGTGGGCGGGCAAGCGCCTGCCGACGGAGATGGAGTGGGAAAAAGCCGCGCGCGGCGCCGAGGGATGGACCTATCCGTGGGGCAACGACTGGGCGGCCGGGGAGAAGCGGCTGAACTGGGGCGACCTGCGGGCGACGGTGGACGGCTACGAGCGCACGGCTCCGGTCGGCCAGTTCCCGCTGGGCGCGAGCCCCTGGGGATGCCTCGACATGTCGGGCAACGTCACGGAATGGACGAGCGATCTCTGGGACGAGCGCACGGGCTCGCATCGCGTCGTCAAGGGCGGGTCCTATCTCGAGATGCAGCTCTGCCGCCTCTGGGAGCGGCTGCCTGAAGCGCCGAACACGTCGCAGAAGTACCTCGGCTTCAGGTGCGCGGTGTCGATTCCGGCGAAGTAGGGGTGGTCGTCCGTCTTCCGTCGGCCTTTCGCCGTTCGTCATCACTCATCTGGACTTGATTCTCATCCGGCCGGGGGTACGATGTGATTGCTACCCCGTAGGGCCAAAGATACGCCGTCCGCCGCGCAGAGGGGCGCTGCGGATGTACCCGTGGCGGTCGCCCCCGGGGGGGAAGGAGGTGGTCCATTGATCTGTGGTGAAAGTACGAGTCGGAGGCTCTCCAGGTGAGAGCAGGCGTGCTCTCGCCTGCGACGCCGCCGGTTTTCTTGGGCCACCTCCAAGCAAGGTAGCCGCCGTCGGCGGTGCGAGAGCCTGCGAAACGGTAAACACCGGGAGCCGGTCTCGAAAGAGGCCGGCTCTTTTTATTTGGCTTGGGGGCAGACTTCAGACTGCAGACTTCAGACTTCAGGTGATGAGGAACTCAATGTCGGTTCCATCCGGAAGGTCCTTGATCTGGTTCGCAATGTTCGCACGGTACTGCATCCCTTGAAGTTCGGGCATCGCCATCATGTTTTCCCACGTGAATTCTCCGCCGACCACGAAAGGACGCTTTGGAATCAGGCGGTAACCAAGGCGCAAGCCGTTACGACTCCCCCTTGCTCCCGATCAGGATGATGTTGACCCCCATCTGATACCGGGCGCCGCTCTTCGGGTTCGTGACCTTTTCTCCCGCGTAAAAGCCCACCGAGCGGGTCTTGAACTCCTTGGCGGCGGCGACGACGGTCCCCCACACCTTGCCGTCCGACGTCTTGATCTCGAGAGTCAGGCTGGGAGGCGCATCGTTGTCCTTGGTCTTTCCAGGCATCGTGTCTCCTTTGTCGAGGCTGACCCCTCACTTCCGCCGAACCGTCCGCTCGGTGGTCAGCGAAGTCGCCGAGGAATGGTAGAGATCCGGGCGGCTGTGCCACTCATGGTCGATCCCCCGCATGAGCAGCGCGCAATCCAGTCCGATCGATCCCGCCGGGAAGCGATCGCGGTCATCGAAGTAGCAGGACGCCGCCTTATCGATGTCGACGGGGGTGACTTTCCAGGTGAGGGAATGCAGTTCCATCCCGTGGTAATGCCCTTCTTCGCGCGTGGCGGAGTAGCCGGTGGACCCGAGCAGGAAGAACGCGGAGGCGGATTCCAGCGACGGAAAGATGCTCGTGGCGGGCCACTGGGAACCCACGCGGCCCGCGAAGTCGAGCTCCGTGCCCCCGTCGGGTCTGATGATGCGCACGGCTACGGATGAATCGGACTGACGCGTCTCGAACCGGCTCCCTTGGAAAATGCCGGGGAAGACTTTGCCTCCGAACGTCCGGTTGAACCAGCTGGCGGTATCGCGACGCGGAATGAAAACCCCTTCGCGGCGTTCGCCGTCCTGGTCCCACTCGACGGCGAATCGATGGGCCGCGTTCTCGGATCCCAAGCCCAGCCACGACGGAGTGAACCGCGGCCGCAGTTGTTTGAATCGAATCATGCAGACGCCCCCCACCGCGTGCGACCCGAAGAGCTTCGGCCGAAAGGGCGGAGGCAGCACGCGCTGGACCACGGCCGGATCGATCCGGTAGTTGAGGAGCACCCGCCGGTCGATGATCCCGTGGATCGAGTCAAGGAGCATCAGCCCTCGAACATAGTCGCCAAGATGAGGTTTTTCACCGCTTCCGGCTTGATCCGGTCCGCGGCGCCGGTCTGCGAAGTTGAGAGCAGCACCGCCCCCTCCTCCTCTTTCGCGGGCGCCAGGCCGTGCGACCCCTTCACCAGCGACGCGTCGAGCGGGATGAGGTCCATCAGCGTCCGGAAGCCCATCGACTTCTTCAGGAGCTTCCAGGCCACCCGCAGTTTCGGGACGGAGAGCGCGGGATCGAGGAAGAGCTCCACGGGGTCGTAGCCCGGCTTGCGGTGGATGTCGACCGTCCGCGCGAAGTCGGGCGCGAGCCGGTCGTCGAGCCAATAGTAATAGGTGAACCACCGGTCGGGCGCGGCGAGCGCGACCAGCTCCCCCGACCGCGGGTGGTCGAGTCCGGCCTCCCGCTTCCCCGCCTCGTCCAGCACGCGCGCGACGCCGGGCGTCTTCTCGAGCGCCGCCTTCACGCCCGCCACGTCGGCGGGATCGCGCACGTAGACATGCGCGACCTGGTGATCCGCCACCGCGAACGCGCGCGACGCGCCGGGGTCGAGCAGCTCCCAGCGGTCGAGGACCCTCTGCACGCGCAGGAAACCCCGCTCCCTCAATTCGCGGTTCAGGTGGACGGCGCCCCCCACCGGCGCGACGCCGTACTCCGAGAGCACGATCACCTCCGCGCCGTGGGCCCGCGCCGCGTCGGCCACGCGGCCGGCCTCGGCGTCGACCTCCCGCACGCGGGCCGGAATGTCGGGATGGCCCGGGCCGAGGCGCTGGAGGTCGTAGTCCAGGTGCGGCAGGTAGACCAGCGTGAGCGTCGGCCGCTTCGTCCGGAGGATCTCCGCGGCCGCCGAGGCGATCCACCGCGTCGACTCGATGTTCGCGGTCGGCCCCCAGAAGTTGAAGAGCGGGAAGCGGCCGAGCTTGGTGTTGAGCGCGGTCCGCACCTCGGGGGGCTCGGCGTAGATGTCGGGGATCTTCCGTCCGTCGGCCGGGTACGCGGGGCGCGGCGTCACCGCCCAGTCGGCCCCGCAGTACATGTTGAACCACCAGAAGAGCTGGGCGCACGTGAAGCCGCGGTCGCGCGACCGGCCCGCCGCCCAGGCCGTCTCGCCGGAGACGAGGCGCGCCGACTGCCGCCAGAACAGGACCTCGGCCAGGTCGCGGTGATACCAACCGTTCGCGACGATGCCGTGGTCGCGGGGGGAGAGTCCGGTGAGGTAGGTCGCCTGGACCGGGCAGGTGACCGCGGGAAGGACGGACCCCACGTGCGCGCGGAATCCGGAGGCGAGGCCGTTCAACTTCGGCGTGGCCTCCCCCATCAACGCCGGGGTGAGCCCCGCGACGTTGATGACCACGAGGGGTTTCATTAGATGGTTTGGGGTTCAGCGGTCAGCTGCGCCCTTCCCCAACATCGCACGCGATCCGGCTTACTGCATAGGGAACAACCAGCTCCCGTACACGTGGTCCTTGAGCTTGTCCTTCAACAGCGCGCGGGTCTCCGGATCCACGACTTCGCCCTTCAGCTTCCGGAGTTCCCCCTCGAACCACGTTCCGTAGTCGCCCTTGCGGTAGGAGATTTTTTCGTAGACGACGTGATCCGCGGAACGTTCCACCAGGCGGAGGATCATGTAGGCACCGTGATCGTCGACGAGTTCCGGATGGATGTCGCCCGGTTTCTGGCCGCCCAGGTGCTTGTTCACGAAGTCCACGATGTCCTTCTTGAACTTCTCGATCGCCTGGGGCGCGTGTTGCTGGTCCGGGGGACCCGGCATGGGGTCCCGGGAGTCCACCCGTTGAACGGACTGCGGGTCCTCTTCTTTCATCCTCCGGAAGAAGTCCGGGTTGGCGAGGGCTTCCTTCATCCCCCGCTCCGCCTTCTCGTAGACCTCCCTATGCAGGGCGCGATCCTGGTGCAGGCGGAGGACCGCCTCGTTCGCGAGATAGGGCCGGACCATGATCGCCTCGTACATGCCGGGGTACTGGTCCAGGAGCTCGACTACGTTGCGAAGGCCGGCCTTGTCCCGGCTGGTGCTCTCCTGGCGCTTCCGCTCGTCGGCGATCTCCTGGGGGGTGATGGACCGATTATGGCGCCGGAGGATCTCCTCGTTGACGGCGACCCTCATGTAATCGAGCAGGATGCCGTAGTCGGGCAGCGCGTACCCCGCCTTGCCGGCGCGCAGCTTCTGGTATTGCTCTCCCAGCTTGAGATGGAACCGGGTGATCACCTTGTCCTCGATGCGGATCAGGGGGTACGTGTCGGCGGGATCGAGCCGTGTCGGGAGCGGGGGCGGCGCTTCGCCCGAATCGATGAGGGCGACCAGGAGAACGACCGCCCCAATCGCCGCGACGGACAAGACCAGGAGCGCGGCGAGACCGCCGGGCGACTTCGTGCGCCGCATTTCTTCTCCAGGAGCCTTCAAACAGCGAGGCTCCAGCTGTTGTACAATGGGCGGGTAATCTAACATGAAAACAACGCTCGGGGCGCTCGCATTGGCCGCGGTTGCCACCCTCGCGGCGGTCGCCCTGCTCCGGAATCCCCTTCCCCACCGGGCGGTTTTCCTCAGCCCGGGGGCGGACCGCCAGGAACCGGCGGCCGGCGGAGTCACCGTGCGGGGCCGAGTGGTCCACGGCGGCGAGGCCGTGGCGGGAGCCTCGATCCGCCTCATGTCCCTGGAGCCGGGCCCGCGCCCGGCGCTCGTGACCTCTCCCCAAGTCTTCAAATCCCAGGCGGATGCGAGCGGACGATTCGAGCTGTCGGGAGTTCCTGCAGGACCGGGCCGGCTCGCCGTCGTGGCCGACCGCCTGGCCCCGTTCACAACGACCTTGGATTTGGACTCAACCACCGATCTCACGATCGCGCTCGAGGCGGGATTCGCGATGGAGGGCGTCGTGGAAACGGGCGGAACCCCCGTTGCCGGCTCCCGTGTTTCACTCCGGGTGGTGGGCTCCGAATTCATGACCGACCGCCGTCCCCTGCGCGAGAGCGTGACGGATTCCGAGGGACGGTACCGGTTGGAGGGACTCGATCCCGCCCGGCCCGTCCGTCTCGTCGTCCTCGCCGAGGGCCACCGGCCGTACGAAAAGTCGTTCCGGAATCCCACGGAAGGCCCCCTGCGGATCGATCTCGATCCCGGCGTCCGGATCGTGGGAAGAGTCGTGACGGCCGCGGGCGATCCAGTCGCGGACGCGGAAGTGCTCGGAAGCCAGGGCGAGGCCTACGTCGCGGAGACGCGCAGCGGACCCTCCGGCGAGATCCGCCTTGGCGGCCTGGTGTCGCGCCCCGTGACGATCCGGATCCTGGTGCAGGGATATGGCCCGGCGAGACTCGAGCTGCCGAGTCCATCGAGCGGATGGACGATCGTCCTTCGCCGGAACGGGGGCCTGGCCGGCCGGGCCTCGGCGGGGTCCTGGCTGGTGGTCGAAACCTCGGGCGCGACGTACCGTCGTGCCCTGCCGGCCGACGGGTCCTTCCGATGGGAGGGGCTGCCGGCGGGTCCGGCGGAGGCGCGGGCGACCGATGGGACGGGCCGCGTCCTGGCGGTCCGGAAAGTGGAGATCCCCGAAGGCGAAGTTGCCGACGGGATCCTCCTCGCGCCATGAACGCGATCCGCGCCATGCTCCTGCTGGCCGCGGTCGCGTCGTCGGTTTCCTGCAAGAAAGACGACCACGATGATGACGACTCGCCCCCGATGGTCGCGCCCGGGGGCCCCGAGTCCTTCGCGCCGACGGGCAGCACCCCTCCGGTGATCGTGACGTTCAACATCGCGTTCGCCGAGAACGTCAACCTCGGCGTGATGGAGGCGTTCGCCGCGAAGATCGAGACCGCCAACGAGAGTCTGTGGAACGTCACCGAGGGGCAGATCCGGATCGGCAAGATCCGCGTCACGGACAACGCGCACCCGGGATCCAAGAGCGGCGATTACAACAATCTCAACCTGTCGGCGAACGACATCGTCGTGTGGGCCCCCGGCGCCTTCAACGGGCCCGGCATCGCGTTCGTGCTCGTGAGCTCCGACTCCGGCCGATTCGGGCGGTTCATGGGCGTTCCGTCCAACGTCGCCAACACGACCCTTCTCCACGAACTGGGACACTTCCTGTTCCAACTGACCTGGGCGCCCGCGCCGGTCCTGATCGACGAGTACGAGAAACCGCCCACCGACTCGGCGTGCCTGATGGAGCTGGCGTACAGTCCCCTGCGGTTCTGTTTCACGGACAATCACCTGTCGCAGCCGGGGCAGCCCCACTCCTGCTGGACGCAGATCCTCGCGGACTATCCCGCGTTCTCGTACGCCAACACGAACGTCGCGCCGTCACCCCCGCCCGCCCCGATCACCGAGTTCACCGACAATCAGTAGGCCGCCCATCGCTCTTTTGAGTCTATGAGCTTCCGCAAGCTGTCGTTATTCTGGATTCCATGCCCCCCTTTTCCAAAGCGTCCCAGACCGGCCGCCGCGGCCAGAAGGCGTACGAGAACCCGCCGTTCCTCAAGAGCCGCGACGCGCGCATCGTGCGCATCCTGTGCGAGTACCTCGAGCCCCTCCAGCGGTTCCAGCGCCTCCAGGTGCGCGAGACCGTCGTGATGTTCGGGTCGGCGCGGGCGCGGCCGGAGGCGGCCGTTCGCCCCGAGTTCGACGCCGCGCAGGCCGAGCGCCGCAAGTACAAGGACAAGGTGCCGAAGGACGTGCGCGACAACCTCGAGCGCCTCCAGATGGACATGCGGCTGGCGCGCTATTACGAGGACGCCGCGGAGCTCTCCCGGCTGATCACCGCGTGGGCCAAGTCGCTCGGCCAGGGCAACCGGTTCGTGGTCTGCTCGGGCGGCGGCCCCGGCATCATGGAGGCGGCCAACCGCGGCGCCACCGAGCTGGCCGGGGGGAAGTCGATCGGGCTGACGATCAGCCTTCCGTTCGAGCAGGCGGGGAATCCGTTCATCACGCCCGAGCTGCTCTTCGAATTCCACTACTTCTTCATGCGGAAACTGTGGTTCGTCTACATGGCGACGGCGCTCGTCATCTTCCCGGGCGGGTTCGGCACGATGGACGAGCTCTTCGAGGTCCTGACGCTCGTGCAGACGCGGAAGATCACGCGCCCCCTGCCGGTGGTGTTGTACGGGCGGAAGTTCTGGCAGGAGCTGATCAACTGGGACACGCTCATCCGCTGGGGCACGATCGGGCCGAAGGACGTGAACCTCTTCAAGATCGTGGACAACCCGCGCGAGGCGTTCAACTACCTCAGCAAGGCTCTGCTGCAGGCCTACCCCAAGCCGATGATGTGGGGTCCGATCGGCGTGAAGGCCGGCGAGCCGCCCGACCGGCGAGGAGCACCGCTGGAGCCTCCGGCGCCCTAGCGTCAGAATTCCAGGCCAAGCCCGATTCCCAACATGAGCACCATAGCCGTGGAACTCCCGAAGTCCAAGTCGGCGTTGTCCGGGGGTTGCTGGAACCTGAAGCCAATATTGATGTCGATGAAGAGTCTCCCGAAGTCCTCTTTCACGCCGCATCCGAGGACGAACGTGAAGACCGTCGTCGCGTCGAACACGTCGACGGATGCGGGAACTCCCGACGCGGTGAGCGTCCCTCCCACGGCGCCGTAGGAGGCGGCCCCGCACCCCAGGTGGAAGACAGCGAAGATCTCTTCCTCGTCGTCCCATTTCTTCAGGCTGGTGCTCCACTTCACGCCGGCGATGATGGTCAAGATATCGAGCCGGTCGGGTTCCAGCGTGCCGCCGGCATCGTCGTCGGCGCTCCGGCCGTCGAACGTCTCCCAACTCAGCGTCACAAAGGGTCCCA
>DASRJF010000028.1:0-6903 GCA_035649615.1 Planctomycetota bacterium
TGTCCCGGGACTCCGTCCACCTCGCGATCATCGTCCTTCTCTTTCTCTGCCTCGGCCTCGTCATGCTCTACTCCGCCAGCGGCGTCGCGGCGGAGCAGAACCCGCGGTTCCAGGACGGGGCCCACTTCGTCAAGAAGCAGGCGATGTGGACCCTCGTCGGCCTCGTGGTCCTGGTCGCGACGGCGAGGATCCCGTTCGAATTCTGGTCGAGGACGCGCCACATCCTCTTCGGCGCGACGCTGGTCCTGCTCGGTCTTGTCCTCATCCCCGGCATCGGCAGCCAGATCAACGGCGCGAGGCGGTGGCTCTACGCCGGGGGGTGGTACTTCCAGCCGTCGGAGCTCGCGAAGCTCACGGGGGCGATCCTCGTCTGCGGCCACCTCGCCGCGGATCCCGCGCGCGTGACCCGCTTCAGGGAAGGGTTCCTGCCGGCGTTCGGGGCGATCCTCGTCCTCTGCGGCCTTGTCGTCGTCCAGCCCGACCTCGGGACCTCGGCGTTCATCGGGCTCGTCCTGACCGTGACGATCCTCGTGGCGGGAGTCCGGCCGCTCCACCTGGCGCCCACCCTCGCCACGGGAGCCTCGCTCGGGGCCGTTTACGTCGCGACCCACCTTGAGCATGTGCGGGGCCGCCTTGAAACCTACTTCAATCCGAATGCCGATCCGCTGGGCAAGGGCCACCAGATCAAGCAGTCGCTCATCGCCCTCGGCGCCGGCGGCCTCTGGGGGGAAGGACTCGGCCGCGGGACGCAGAAGCTCTTCTTCCTGCCCGAGGTCCACTCCGACTTCATCTTTCCCGTGATCGGCGAGGAGCTTGGATTCCTCGGGGCGATCTCGGTGGTCCTGCTCTACGTGGCCTTCGGCGCGGCGGGGTGGCGGATCATGAATCGCGCGACCACCCCGTTCGCGTACCTCCTCGCGTTCTCGCTCGTCCTGTTCATCGTGCTGCAAGCCGTTTTCAACCTGATGGTGGTCACCGCGCTCGTGCCGACGAAGGGGATCCCCCTTCCCTTCCTGAGCTTCGGCGGCTCGTCGCTCTGCTTCACGCTGGCGAGCGCCGGGATCTTGATGAACATCTCGAATCGCGGTGCGAAAGAGCCGGGCCCGGGGCCGGAGAAGCCATGAGAGTCATCTTTGCCGGCGGAGGAACGGGCGGGCACCTCTACCCCGGCATCGCGCTGGCGCAGCACCTGCGAAGCCAGGATCCGGCGACGGGGTCGCTCTTCCTCTGCACCGACCGGCCGTTCGACGCGCGCGAGCTCGCGGCGTACCGGATGGACCACGAGGCGCTTCCCGCGCCGCGCCTCCGGCCGTTCCTCGCGCTCCCGGGCGCGATGATGCACGCGGTCCGCCGCGCGCGGGGCCGGCTGCGCGACTTCGATCCCGATCTTGTCGTGGGGCTCGGCGGCTACGGATCGTTCCCGACGCTCGCGGCCGCCGCGATCGAGCGGAGGCCCTACGTGCTCCTCGAACAGAACGCGGTCCCGGGGCGATCGAATCTCCTCGCGGCGCGCGGGGCGCGGCGCGTCTACGTGCAGTGGGAGGAGGCCCGGCGGAGCTTCCCCGGGCTCGGCGCCCGGGTCGTTCACGCGGGCAGCCCCTTGAGGAACGGCCTCGAGCGCCTGCCCCGCGCGGAGGCGCGCGCGCGGATCGGCCTCGAGCCTGGCGCGACGGTGGTCGGCGTGATCGGGGGCAGCCAGGGGGCGGAGTCGCTCAACCGCCTCGTGGTGCGGGAGCTCGCGGCGGTGCCCGGGGCGCGGATCCTGCACCTCGCCGGCCAGTCGGCGGACGCCGTGCGGGCCGCCTACCGGGACGCGGGGCGCGACGCGCGCGTCGAGGAGTTCCGCCGCGACATGGGGGCGTTCTACAGCGCGTGCGACCTCGTGATCTCGAGGGCGGGAGCGCTGGCGATCGCGGAGCTGCAGGCGCTCGGCTGCGCGGCGGTCCTCGTGCCGTATCCGCACGCGGCGGGGGACCACCAGGCGGAGAACGCGCGCGCACTGGAGCGCGCGGGGGCGGCGGGGGTGGTCGACGAGCGGGAGGCCGCCCCGGGGGCCCTGGCGGCGTGGGTCCGAAAACTGATGCGCGGCGATTCCGATTTCGATAGTATGCGTCGCGTCATATCCACGCTCGCGCGGCCCGATTCGGCCCGCCACATCGTTAAGGACTGGGCGTCATGGCTCCCGACGCGCGGCCCGGCGCCGCGCACCTTGTCGGAATCGGCGGCATCGGCCTGAGCGGCCTCGCCCGCCTCCTGGCGGCGCGGGGGTACTCGGTGACCGGGTCGGACCTCAAGCCGAACGCGCAAACCTCCGATCTCGAGGCGCTCGGGGTCCGGATCAAGGTGGGACACGACGCCGCGAACCTTCCCGCCGATTGCTCGCTCGTGGTCCGCTCCGCGGCGGTCGGCGACGACAACCCCGAGATCGCGGCGGCGCGGGCGTCGAACGTGCCGGTGATGCTCCACGCGGAGATGCTCGGCAAGCTCATGGCCGAGCGGACCGGGATCGCCGTCGCGGGATGCCACGGCAAGACGACGACGACGGCGATGATCTCGTACATCCTCTCGCGCGCGGGCCTCGACCCTTCGTTCCTGTGCGGCGGGGTCATCCCCCAGCTCGGAACGAACGCGGTCGGCGGCGCGGGGAAGCACTTCGTCGCCGAGGCGTGCGAGTTCAACCGGTCGTTCCTGCAGCTCGCGCCGAAGTGCGCGGTGATCACGAACATCGAGGAGGACCACCTCGACTACTACAGGGACCTCGACGAGATCGCGGTCGCCTTCAAGGAGTTCGCCGCCCTCGTGGGGGAGAAGGGGATCGTCATCGGCGGCGTCGACAGCCCGCCCGTGGCGGAGCTCATCGCGACGCTGAAGGGGAAGGGCGAGAGCTACTCGATCGAGAAGGACGCGGACTGGACGGCGAAGAAGATCGCGGTCGAGGGCGGGCTGTGGAGGTTCGACGTCCAGAAGTACGGGAAGACGTTCGGGTCGTTCTCGCTCGCGGTGCCGGGGATCCACAACGTCTCGAACGCGCTGGCGGCGATCGCGACCTGCACGTGGGCCGGGGTGGGGCGCGAGCTCATCGAGCTGGCCCTGACGGAGTTCTCGGGGGCCGAGCGCCGCTTCCAGGTGCTCGGCGAGCGGAACGGGGCGGTCGTGATCGACGACTACGGCCACCACCCGACCGAGATCCAGGCGACGCTGCGCGCGGTGAAGGAGCGGTTCCCGGGCAAGAAAATCTGGTGCGTGTTCCAGCCGCACCAGTTCTCGCGCACGCGCGTCTTCCTCAAGGAGTTCGCGCGCTCGTTCGGCGACGCGCACCTCGTCCTCCTGCCGGAGATCTACGAGGCGCGCGACACGGACACGGAGAAACACAAGGTGTCGAGCGAGGACTTGAAGAAGCTGCTCGACGCGAACGGCAAGGCGGCGCTCTTCCTGCCGTCGTTCGACCACGTGGTCGCGTTCCTCGAGGACAAGGTCGACCCGTCGATCGTCGTCGTGACGATGGGCGCGGGCAACGTCGACGAGGTCGCCCGCCGGTTCCTCAAGGTGCCCGTCCGCGCCTGAGGCCTTCCTCCCGGGCGGTATATCACTTCGATTGCAAAGTATTGCGTTTTGATATCACCCCGGCCCGCCCTCACGCGCGCATGAACTCCGCCAGCAGGCGGTGGAAGTGGTGCACGCCGGTCTCGCGCGTCGGCGAGTAGCGGCCGCGGTCGTAGAGGCGCGACCGCACGCCGTGCTGAACGGCCTCGACGATGGCCTCGTCTTCGGCCTCCACCCGGTCGAGCCCGCCCCCCGCGCCTTTCCCGCGCAGGCCCGCGTCCCAGACGAAGGGCAGGAACGTCACGCGGGTCTGGTCGGCCGCGAGCGGCGACACGACGTTCACCGAGAGGCCCCACGGATAGACGTTGAACATCGTCGTCGGGAAGAGCCAGTAGTAGTAGGCCGCGACGGTCCTGCGGGCGTCGGGATGCGGCTCCGGCGCCGTGAAGGACGGCTCGCCCACCTTCGCGTTCGCCACCTGGAGGACGGAGTGCCGGTCAAGCTCGACGGCGTAGGTCCCGTAGTCGATCACCGAGGCGAGTCCGTGGTGCACGTAGGGGATGTGAAACCCCTCGAGATAGTTGTCGACGTACAGCGCCCAGTTCGCGCCCACCGGATAATCGCGCGCCCCGGCCGCGTCGAAGACGAGGCGGTCGAAGGGGAGGTGCGCCAGGCGCACCCGCATCGGAGCGATCAAGTCGTCGAACGTCATCGCCGGCGCGAGCGACACCATGAGGAATCGCTGCCAGTTGCCCAGCGCGACCCGCGCCAGGTCGTCCGAAGGCGACGGGAAGTTCCTCGCCTCCTCGAATTCGGGCATCGACACGAAGCGCCCGTCGAGAGCGAAGCGCCGGCCGTGATATCGACAGCGCAACTGGGTCTCGCGCCCGGGCCGCTCGATCACCGGCGTCCCCCGGTGCGTGCAGACGTTGGAGAGCGCGTGCACGACGCCCTGCGCGTCGCGCGTCAGGAGGAGCGGCTCGTCGAGGGCGCCCGGCAGGAGCGTGAACGGGTGGACCTGGCCCGGCTCCCTCACCGCCCCGTCATGCGCCGCGAACTGCCACGTGCGCGCGAAGACCCGATCGCGCTGCTCGAGGAAGACCGCGGGGTCCGAGTAGATCCGGCCCGGCAACGTCCGCGCGACGCGGATGTCCGGATCGATCGTGAAGTCGGAAGCGGAACTGCTCATGACCCGGCAGGATCATAGCCCACGGTCCCGCTCCGCGGCGCGCCGAATTCGCATCACAATTCCGCCGGCCGCCGCTCAAAAAAGGCAAGGAGGCCGTCATGACGACACCGACCCGCCTCATCCTCGTCTTCGCCGCGATTCTCGCCCTGCACTCGGGCTGTGGCGACGACGACAGCGATTCCGGCCCCTCGGACCGGCAGGTCTCCCTGGTCCAGAGCTCGGCGTCCGCGTCCGGCGCCGTTGGACAGGTCGTCGAAGCGGCCAACTCCGAGATCGTCTTCGGCGGGTCCGGATCCCCGCCCCCTGGCTCGGGCGACCCGCCCGAGTTCAACTTCTCCGCGTCGGTCGATGTGGTTGTCGACCTCGACTCCCTGGACGCCTTTGGAAACGATCGATTCCCGAACGCCACGGGCCAGGTCCACGTGGTGGCCTCGGGCACGGTGACGGGAACGTCCCTCTCCGGCGAGGCCTCGTACTCCGTCGCGGTGGCCGCCGAGACGGACGTGATCGTGACGAATCCCGAGACGCAGGAGCAAGTCCTGATTCCCGCGGAATCGTCGTGGTCGTACCAGCTCGACATCACCTGGAATGTCACCGACGCCAACAACTGGACCGTGACGGCGACGGCCGCCTCCCAGGTCGGCGTGACGGATATGACGGTGATCGACGGCGGGACGGTGAAGTCGATCGACCTGGAGGGCCAGCGCCAGGTGGATGCCACGCTCGCCCGGACCGCCGGGACGCTGACCTTCCAGCGCTCGGTCGAGGGTTCGCTGGCGATCACCGTGGACGACGGAATTTCGGTGGCGAACGTGGACATCGTGTTCGATGGCGCCGGCCAGGTGACGGTCTCGGTCGAAGGCCAGGTCTTCGGCCCGATGTCGGAGGCCGAGGCGAGGGCCCTCTTCAAGGCCTCGATCAACTAGGGGGAGCGCCCATGACGAGAATCAGGATAAGGATCAGGACGAGGGGAAGGGTGAAGACCAGGACGAGGATCAGGACCCGGAGAAGGGCGGTCGTCGTCCGCCGGATTCCGAGCCGGTAACTCCTAAGTGGCCCGAAGTAAATGGTTGCGCACCTTGCGGGCTGCTTAGAGCTGGAACATTGGCAGCGCGCGGTTGGGCGCCTGGAGCATGAGGAGCGACAGCGACGTCGCGTAGGCGCGGCAACACAGGCAATACTGGATCGACCATGACCCGTCCGGGTTCTGGATCCGGATCAGCTGGTCGCGCAACTTCGGATACCCTCTCTGCCAGGCCGGGCCGTTCTCGAGCATGAGCGCCATCACCGCGTAGAACCCGCCGCAATAATCCCACTCGGAGATCTGGCCCCGGTAGTCGTCGCCGAGCTTCCTGGAGAGCAGGAGCTCGAGCCCGCGCTCGATCTCGGTCGTGTTGCGCCGGCCCATGCCGTACAGGATTCGCAGTCCCGCGGCGGTCGGGTAGAACATCTGGCCGCCGCCGCCCCGCATGCGCGGTTGCTGGGTGAATCCCCCCTTGGGCGCCGCGCACCGCTTCACGAAGGCCTCGACCTTTTCCATCGACGCCCCCGGGATCGACATCCCGGCGTTGTGGGCCGCGCGGAGGGCGAGCCACGCGTTGCAGGTGATGGCGAGATCCGAGCCCTTTCCCGATCCCAGCGGGTCCCAGCCGCCGTCCCGGTTCTGCTTCCCGGCGAGGTACCCGATCGCCCGCCTCAATCCCCCCGCGATCCCCTCGATCTCCTCGGGCGACGAGAGCTGGCCGTAGATCTCGGCCAGCGCCAGCGTCGCGCAGGAATGGTCGTAGAGAAGGCCCATGCCCGTCGAATCGTCCTGCGTGATCGATCCGTTGTTCCGCTGGATCCGGAGGAGGCGGGAGACCGCGCGCTCGATGGCCTCCCGGTCGCCGCCCTGGCGCGGCAGGCGGCCGGCCGCGGCGAGCGCGAGGATGGAGAGGCCCGTGATCGCCGTGGACGGGGCGCCCGACTTTTCGCAGCCCCACGTGCCGTGCGAGTTCTGGACTTCGCGCAGCCAGGCAAGTCCGCGTGCGATCGAGTCCGACTGTTTCGGCGTGACGGACGGGATGACCGCGCCGTCCTGGACGCCTCCCAGCGGGAGACACATCCCGACGACGAGCGCCCCGCACCACAACCGCATGACGTACTCCCCTATTCTGTTGGACGATTGAAAG
>DASRJF010000029.1:0-3418 GCA_035649615.1 Planctomycetota bacterium
ATGTCCTCGCCGAGGAGGAAGACGCGCGGGTCGTCCTCGAGCAGTTCCTGCATCCCGAGCCGCACCGCCTCGTCGTAGCCGATCGGCCGGGACTTCCCGGATCCCTCCTTGGGCTTGGAGTCCTCGCGCGCGGCGAAGACGCGGGCGACCTGCGGCGCCGGCTCCGGCCACGCGGCCTTTTCGACCTTCGCCGCCGCGTCGCGGACGATCCCGGCGACTTCCGCGCGGACCGCCTCGAGATCGCGCTTCGACAGGATCCCCTCGTCGAGCAGGCGCCGCTCATAGAGTTCGACCGGATCCGCCTTCTCCCAGAGCGCGCGCTCCTCGTCGAGCTCGTACCCCGCGATCCCCTGTTCTTTCTGGCCGTGGAACCGGTCGTCGTCGTGGTGGGCGTGGCCCGATCGCCGGTACGTCACGAGCTCGATCAACGCGGGCCCCTTTCCCCCCCGCGCGCGCTCCGCCGCCCACGCCGTCGCGGCCGCGATCTCGTCGGGGTCGTTGCCGAAGACGGTGATCCCGGGGATCCCATAGCCCGCGGCCTTCGCCGCGAAGCGCCGGACCACCGCCTGCTCCGATGCGTGCGTGCCGAGCGCCCAGCGGTTGTTCTCGATGAAGAAGATCAGCGCGAGGCGCTTCGCCGCCGCGAAGTTGACCGCCTCGTGCCACTCGCCGAGGCTGGAGCCCCCCTCGCCGATGAACGACACCGCGGCGCGGTCGGTCCCGTCGAGCTTGAACGCGTACGCGATCCCCACGAGCGTCTGGGTCGAGATCGCGAGCGGCGCCGTCGCGGGGAGGACGCCCCGGTCGAGGTCCCCGATGTGCAGGTCGCGCCCGTCCATCGGGCCGCCGGTCTTCCCCGCCTGCGCGGTCAGGACGTTCACGACGTCGCCGGTCCACATGAGGGCGACGCCGAGGTCGCGGATGAGCGGACCGACGACGTCGCCGCCGGGTCCGCGCCGCAGCCGCGTCGCGACGCCGACGATCGCCTCCTGGCCCCACGACCGGAACCCCTTCTGGGGCGACGGGTGCGCCGTGCCGTCCGGCGCGGTCCACACCATCTTTCTCTCGACGAACCAGCGCTTGAGGAGCACGTCCACCTCGCGGGTGAGGAGCATCCCGCGGTGCATGACGCGGCGCTCCTCCTTCGTCAGGGAGGCGCGCAGCTCCTGCCGGCGAAGGAATCCCTCGATCTGCTCGAGGAGAAGGTCGCGCGTCCATCCCGCGGCGTCGGCGGCCGTGACGCCGGGCCAGAGCGGCGTGGCATCGGCGGAGATCCGCTTGACCGCCTTCCGGAGGTCGTCGACGGACGTGGCTTCCGGAATCAGGAACGGCGCCTCGACGGCCAGGAAGTCGACCAGGGCTTGATCAACGGCGGCGGTCGCTTTCGCCATGTTTGGAAGGTAGCAGAAACGCGGAGGGCCTAGAAGGAGTGGCGGAGCCGACCCCGTGACCCGGATCCAGCCCCGCCAACGGCCGGCCATCCGAAGCCGCACAGGAACTGATCAATGGAAACTGAACCAGGGCGCAGGGAGGTCAACCTCTGTGAACGTGCGGAAGTGCTGCAGTCAGGGTCGTCGGCCAACTCTACCGAAGCACTTCAGCACTTCAGTACGGCAGCACTGGGCTACACGAGACCCACGAGGATGGCGTCGGGTCCTTGACCGACGGCATCCGTCCATTGCTCGCGAAGGCGGTGGAGCGTCTGGAGCGTGGCGGCGTCGTTGTCCGCCTTGCGGATCGCGTCGGGGAGGCGCTTGAGGAAGCCCTTCATCTCGTCGTGCATCCAGTAGCTGAAGTGCGGAGACCCGACGTCGTCGGCGAAATGGACGAACGGCAGGCGGCGGCGGCCGAGGCTCTCCGCGATCGCGTCGCCGAGCGCCCCCTGGAAGCGGATTCCGAATTGTTCAAGGGCGGCCATCGTCGTCGCCCCGAACGCCTCGTCGCCGATTTTCGCGCAAAGGACGTCGACGATCGCGTGGAGGACGAGCGCGTGGACGCGATCGAGGGGCTCGTCCGGCGCCGGACCGTCGACGAACCGGCGGAGCGCCGCCTCCGCGGCTTCGGAATCGGTGCCGGAGGGCAGCCGTTCCAGCACGTTTTCGTTCAAAAGATGGTCGAGGAGCTTCTCCGGCGGCCCGTACCCCGCCTTCTGGGGGCGGCGCGCGAAGAGCATGGCCTCGAGCCGGTCCAGACTCGCAGCGTAGACGTAAAGGGTGGCCATGCCGAGATTATACGGGGGCTCAGGAAGTTTGGAACCTATTCCGCCGCTGTCGCTGGAACTCGTGCCACGCGCGGCACGGCCACCACAGCACGAACAGGACCAGGACCCACGCGACCAGGGCCGCGATGAGATCGCGGGGTTCGCGCGGCCGCGTGGCCCACAGGATCGCGAAGTGCAGGACGTAGAAGAACAAGGGAACCCGGCCGAACGCGGCGACGAATTCGGCGGGCGCGGAGGCCAAGAGGGGGCCGCGTTGCCACCGTTCGAAGATCGCGAGCGTCGCGAAGAGGACGGCGAACGAGGCGAAGAGCCACGGAAGGTCGGGCGGGTATTTCGACCACGTGAAGAAGGCGACCGAGAAGACGCGGTCGTACCCTCCCGCGGCGCCGAGCCCCAGGAATCGCGTGACCAGGAATGCGATCGCGAAGAGCACGGCAACCCGGGGCCAGTCTTTCGATCCGCGCTCGAGGTACCGCCTCCCCGCCACCACCCCGAGCAGCATGACGCCGATCCAGGGAATGAGCGGGTAGTAGACGTCGAAGTCCTGGAATTTTCCCGCCTGGTGCAGGCCCTTGATCGCCACGCCCGCGAAGTCCACGCGCTCGGTCCAGAACACGCGCAGGAGCGGGTGCAGGGCGAGGATCGCCAGGGCCACCGCGGCGAGGACCCGCCACGGGGCGCGCCGGACGAAGGTCGTGATCGCGAGGCAGACTCCGAGGCACGTGAGCACGCCGACCTGGACGCGGCCCATCGCCAGGGAAAAGAACACGAGCTCGATGACGACCAGGAGCGCCGCCCGGAACAGGAGCCGGCGCCGGATCGCGGCCTCCGTGTCGCCGCGCGCGGCCCGGCCGGCGTCCGTGATGGCGATCATGAATCCCGCCATGAAGGAGAAGCCCGGCGCGACGGGGAATCCGCTGAAGCGCGCCAGGAAGTTGGGAAGGTCGGGCGCGGGCGGGAGCTGGTCCCAGAATTCGTCGGCGAAGCGATTCGCGTTCCAGAAGAAGGAGGCGTGATCGAGCGCCATGTGGATCATGAGAAGGCCGCGCAGGAGATCGGCGAAATGCAGTCGACCCGGGTTCACGGTGAACCGATCTTAGAGAGGAATGTGGAATGTGGAAGGTGGAATGTGGAATGGAATCCTGATTCTGGAATCTGGAATTAGGAATGTGGAATTAGGAATTTGGAATCTGGAAT
>DASRJF010000030.1:0-2025 GCA_035649615.1 Planctomycetota bacterium
GTCGCCGTCGCGGTTCCTCGTCGAGGTTCGCGAGCGCGACTTCGGCCCCTTCGAGCGCGCGACCGATGGCGTTCCGCGCGGGTGCGTCGGGCAGGTCACGGAAACGGGCCGCCTCGAGATGATCGGTCGGGGACGCGCGAAGATCCTAAACGCGGCGATTTCAGATTTGAAGGAAGCCTGGCAAAGGCCACTCAAATGGTGAGTTCGAAGTGCTTGGTCCTTGGTCCAAAGTTATCCGAGGTCCTTTGTCCTTGGTCGGAGGAGCGGACCCGGATGAAGACGTTTGAACCGACTCCGGATGCAGGACTTTGGATCACCTTGGACTGTGAACGAAGGACTCAGGTCTACAGATGGTAAGGGCTCTCGTCGTTCGCACGGCCGGCACGAACACCGACGTCGAGACCGTCGTCGCGTGCGAGCGCGCGGGGTTCAAGACCGATCTCCTGCACGTGAACCGGCTCGTCGAAAAGCGGGAGCGGTTCCGCGAGTACGACTGTTTCATCGTGCCCGGCGGATTCTCGTACGGAGACGACCTCGGCTCGGGGCGCGTCTTCGCGAACGAGCTGCGGCTCCGGCTCGCCGATCCCATCCGCGACTTCGTGAAGGCGGGCAAGCTGGTCCTCGGGATCTGCAACGGCTTCCAGGTGCTCGTGAAGTCGGGGCTCCTTCCGGATCCGCTGGCCGGCGGCGCGCCGTCCGTGACGCTCACGTTCAACGATTCGGGCCGGTTCCAGGACCAGTGGGTCCGGCTGAAAGCGGTCTCGGGTCAATGCGCATGGGTGCCCGAGGGCGAGACGCTGGAGACCGCGATTACGCACGGCGAGGGGAAGTTCGTCGCGCCCGCGGCGACGCTCGACCGCCTCGAAGCGGCGGGGCAGGTCGTCTTCAAGTATGTCGATGGGAATCCCAACGGATCGCTTCGGGACATCGCGGGGATCTGCGATCCCACCGGCCGGGTGCTCGGGCTCATGCCGCACCCGGAGAAGCACCTCGATTCGACGAACCACCCGCGCTGGACGCGGCGGGGCGAGCAGAGGCCCGACGGCTTCCGGATGTTCCGCGCCGCGTTCGAGCGCCTGTCGCGATGATGCCACAGAAGTCCCCAGGCCCCAGTCCCCAGTCCCCAGTCCCCAGTCCCCAGTCCCCGGTCCCAGGTCCCCAGGCCCCAGTGTCCCGTCCCCAGTCCCCCGTGTTCCTCCTCGGCCCGACCGCCTCGGGAAAACACGAGATCGCGATACCTCTCGCGGAGCGGCTCGGGGCCGAGATCATCTCCGTCGACTCGATGAAGGTCTACCGGGGGATGGACATCGGGACGGCGAAGCCCGGCCGTGAAGTTCTCGCGCGCGTGCCGCATCACCTCGTCGACATCTGCGAGCCGTCGGAGACGTACAGCGCGGGCCGGTTTGTGCGCGACGCCGCGGAGGCGCGTCGGGGGATCGAGGCGCGCGGGAAGCGGGCGCTCTTCGTCGGCGGGACGTCGCTCTACTACAAGGCCTACCGGTACGGGATGTTCGAGGGGCCGCCGGCCGATCCGGTCCTGCGCGACGAGCTGATCGCGGAGGGACCCGCGGCGCTCCACGCGGAGCTGTCGCGCGTCGATCCCGCGGCGGCGAAGCGCATCCATCCGAACGATCTCAAGCGGCTCGTGCGCGCCGTCGAGGTGTTCCGCAAGACGGGCGAACCGATCAGCGCGCGCCAGTCGCAATTCGACCGGCCCAAGGGCGAGGCGAAGGTCTTCATCCTGCGGAGCGGAGACCTGGCCTCGCGCGTGGAACGCCGGGTGCGGCGCATGATCGAGGCGGGGCTGGTCGACGAAGTGCGGAAGTTGCTGGCGCGTCCGTGGTCAAAAGAGGGGAGGGCGGCCGTCGGCTACCGCGAGATCGTCGATCACCTCGAGGGGCGGTCCACGCTCGAAGAGGCCGAGCGCGAGATCGTGCGCGACACGATGAGGTTCACCCGCCGCCAGGCGACGTGGTTCAAGACGTTCACCGACGCCCGCTGGATTGAGGCCTCAGACCGACCGGA
>DASRJF010000031.1:0-3034 GCA_035649615.1 Planctomycetota bacterium
CCTTCGTGATCGGCGACCGGGAGTCCAGGAACTCCTCGTCCTTCTCCAGGCTGCCGACGCGCTTGTTGAACAGCGCGATCGCCGGCTTCCAGTACGGCGGGATCGATTTGATCAACGTCACGATGCTCGAGGGGCCGACGATGTCGACCGCGCACGTGAAGACGTCGGGCGTGAACGCCGCGCCCACCAGCGCCGAGTACCCGCCGTAGCTGCCGCCGTAGATCGCGACGCGCTTCGGGTCGGCGACGCCCTGCTCGACGGCCCAGTTCACGCCGTCGATGAGATCGTCGTGCATCTTCCCGCCCCACTCGCGGTCCCCGGCGTTGACGTGCTTCTTGCCGTACCCCGTCGAGCCGCGGAAGTTCAGCTGGAGGACCGCGTACCCGCGGTTGGCGAGCCACTGGACCTCGTTGTTGAGGGACCAGGAGTCGCGGCCCCACGGCCCGCCGTGCACGTCGAGGACGAGCGGCAGCCGCCCTTCCGGCGCCTTCGCGGGCCGGCTCAGGTAGCCCTCGATCTTGAGCCCGTCGCGCGCGGCGAACGAGATCGGCTTCATGGGGGAGAGCGCGTACTTCTCCAATTTCGGCCGGTTCGTGAAGAGGAAGTGTGCCTTCTTCGACGCGCGGTCCCACGCGTAGTAGTGCACCGGCGCGTTGTCGACGATGTACGCGACGATCCACGTGCGGTCGGCGTCGTCGCGGCTCGTCACGCTGAAGTCGCCGTCCTTCACCCCCGCGAGCGCGGCGAAGTCGGCCTCCATCGCGGGGTCGAGCACCTTCCACGAGTTCCGTTCGCGCTGGATCTGCACGGCTTCGAGGCGGCCCGTCTTCGGGTGGGTCATCGTCGATCCGACGTCGTACCGCGGATCCTCCGCCAGCACGCGGCTCTCGCCGCCCTCGAGTTTGACCTCGAGCAGGCGCGACGTCTCCGCGCCGACCGACGAGACGAGCCAGACGCCCGCCCCGTCGGGCGTGAAGCCGGCGACGCCGCCGAACGTCTCGTCGGGGCCCCACTTCTGGAACTCGCGCCACGCGGAGCCCGCGCCGTCGCGGACGCGGATGATCGTGCCGCCGTCGGGCGAGATGACCTGGCAGGCGCGGACGCTGAGATCCTCGTCGGCGGACCACCCGATCACGTCGCCGGGATTTTCGGTGTCGGGCTCGAGGGTGCCCTTGATGAGATCGAGGCGGAACACGTCGAAGAGCCGCTTGTCACGCTGGTTGAGTCCGACCAGCAGCGTGCTGGGGACGCGGGAGGAGGTCCCGACGATCTGCGCCTGGACGCCCTCGAACGGCGTGAGGTCCCTGGTGGACTTCCCGCCGAGCGACGCCTGGTAGAGGCGCCAGTTCTCGTCGCCGTCCTTGTCCTGCAGGTACAGGATGTGGGCGGAGTCGCCCTGCCAGAAGTACTGGCGGATGCCCCGCTTGCGGTCGTCGGTCACGATGCGGTCGTCGGACTTGCCGAGCGTGCGGACCCACACGTTGAGGACGCCGTCGCGCGGCGCCAGGAAGGCGAGCTTCGTGCCGTCGGGCGAGACCTGCGGGTTCGCCCGCTCCGGGGCCTCGAACAGGACGTCGCGCGGGATGAGGTCGGCCGCGGGAGCTCCCGCCCTCGAGGGCCCGGGGCCCGAGGCGCAGGAGGCGAGGATGAGGGCGCAGAGAATCGAGATCGGTTTCATGGGAGGGAACTCCAAGGTTTCGTGGCGCGACTTTACCGGTCCGAGGGACGGCCGGGAAGTCCAAAGAGCGAGTCGGGGTCGGCCTTCCAGTGGCACGAGGCGCACGAGGAGATGCGGCCGGACTGGAAGACGCGCCGGCCGTCGCCCGACACCGTGCCGAACTTCCAGCCGTCTTCGGACTTGAGCATGATGAAGAGCGCGTGGCGCTGGGTCGGGTAGTGCCAGCGGTCGCCCTTGCGGGCGGGCTCGATTCTGGCGACCGAATGGCCGTGCCTGTCGGTGAATCCCCTGTCGCCCGGCTCTTCCTTGTCGCTCTCGCGGGAGTCCCAAGTCTCCTTCACGATCACCTGGCCGACCGGCTGTTTCCCGTGGATGCCCTTGATGTAGGCGTCCCAGTCTTTCGCGTAGAGCAAGTAGAGCTTGTTCCCGTGGGTCTCCGGATCGGCGCTGGCGCTGATCCGCGCCGGCGGATCGAAGACGCGGCAGAGCGTCTGGACCCAGGAGAACTTGTAGTCGACGATGCCGTACGAGGGGTATTCCTTCGCGATGTCGAGGAACCTGGCGTCGAGGCCGGGATCGGCCTGGGGCTGGGAAGCCGGCGCGCCGCACGAGGCGAGCGCCAGCGCCACGAGCGCTGCGGACGTGAGTCGCATGATCATTACACGCACATTGTACTCGATTGGTTGGAGCCCCGATCCCCAGGCGCTTCCTCGGCCGTTAGAAAATACTAATTGAACCTTCATGGCCCATTGGGATTCGCGGGTTAGCGTCACATCGTGGCTTCGGAACTCTCCTTACACCAACAAGGAGGCGCACGATGCACCGCAAGGCACGAATCCTGATTTCCGCCCTTTCGGCGGCCACCCTGCTGGCCGGATGTCCGATGGATGAATCGTCGTCCTCGTCCGCGCCCGCACCGGACGCCGATGTCCTCATGGCTCCCGCCCCGCCGGCGTTCCCGGGCGCCGACGCCTTCGTGGCCGAAGTCGACAATCCCTACCTGAACTTCGCCCGGGGACGGATCTTCACTTATGAGGAGGAGTCCGACGAAGGCCTGGAGACGATCGTCGTCGAAGTGACGCAAGACTCGAAAGAGATCCTGGGAGTTTCCACCACGGTCGTGCACGACCAGGTCTTCCTCAACGGCGATCTCATCGAGGACACGTTCGACTGGTACGCGCAGGACCAGGCCGGCAACGTGTGGTATTTCGGCGAGGACTCCAGCGAGATCCTGGACGGCGAGGTCGTCAGCACGGAGGGCTCCTGGGAGGCCGGAGTCGACGGAGCCCAACCCGGGATCGTCATGCTGGCGGATCCCCTCGTCGGCATGAAGTACCGGCAGGAATTCGCCGTCGG
>DASRJF010000032.1:0-6253 GCA_035649615.1 Planctomycetota bacterium
GTGCTCGCCCGCGCGGGCCCCACGGCGATCCCGCACCTGATGGACGGGCTCCGTTCCCCGTCCCAGCCGGTCCGGGAGCGCGCCCTCAAGGCCGTGAAGGAACAGCGCACCGAGGGGGCGCTCGACGGCGTGGCGGACCTGTACCAGCGGGAGACCGTGGAGTCGCTGCGGGCCCTCGCGCTGGAATACCTCATCGAACAGGGCCTGCGCGCCGAGCCGGCCCTCATCAAAGCCCTCGAGAGCCCGCTTCCCGCCGTCCGGATCGAGGCGATCCCCGCTCTCGGCAAGATCAAGAGCGAGAAAGTGTTCGACCGCGTCTCGGCCCTGTACCGGACCGAGAAGGACGTCAGGGTCCGCGCCGCCTGCTTCGCGTACCTCGAAACCGTCGGCCTGCGCGCGGAGGACGAACTCATCGCCGCGTTGAAGGACGACGACCCGACGATCCGGCGCCGCGCGATCCGGGCCCTCGGGACCGGCGGCTCGACGAAGGCGATCGGGCCCCTGGCGGACCTGTTGAACGAGGAGAAGCCGGAATACCGGGCGGAGGCCGTCGAGGCCCTCGCGTGGATCGGCGAGAAGTCCAACGAATTTCTCGCGGAGGCCGCGAAGGCCAGGCGCGTCCGCGAGCAGGACGCGAACGAGGTCCTCGCGCTGTACAACCAGCTCGCGGTGGAGCGGGTCTTCGACGCGATGATCTCCGAGGAAGGCTCGACCGGCACGTTCCCGGGGCAGTTCGACGGGCTCGCGAAGCTGGGCCGGGAGCGGGTGATGCCCGTGCTCTGGAAGATCGCGACCGAGTCCGACTTCCTGATCCGGTCGCGCGATCCCCTGAAGCTCCCATCGCGCTACTCGATGTACCTCCAGTGCCTGGCGATCCTCGCGATCGGCGAGATCGGCGACGCGGCGGCGCTCAAGGGGCTCCAGGGGCTGTCGTTCCCGGAGGGGGAGGACCGCCACCGGGAACAGCTCGTGGCGCTCCACCGCCTGGGCGACAAGGCGGCGCTGGAGAAGTTCGTGGCGGAGGAGCTGAAGGGGGGGCGCAAGCTTGTCACGGGGGAGGACCGCGTCACGGGCTACCGGAAGCTGTTCAACGCGGCGCTGCTCCAGGCGCGCGTGGGGATGAAGGAGCAGGCGCTCAAGACCTACGTGGAGCTGACCGCGGCCGTGGAAGGCGCGAAGCAGCACCTGGAGTTCCCGGACGTGGCCGCGGCGTACTACAACACCGCGTGCCTCCACGCCGCCGCGGGGCGCAAGCTTGAGGCCGTGACCGCCCTGGAGCGCGCGGTCTACCTGGGATTCCGGGACTTCGACTGGATCTTCAAGGACAAGGACCTGGATCCGATCCGCGGGGAAGAGGGCTACAAGAAGCTCACGGCCGACGCCGACAAGTCCCGGAGGAATTGAGGCCGCTCAGCGCTCCATCCAACAAGCCGCCTCGAGCACGCCGCGGCACTCCGCGCAGTAGTAGAGCACTTCGACTCTTCCGTCCTCGAGCGTCCGGCGATACCGGCGAATCCTCTCCCACGAAGTCGGGGTCTCGCAGTAGGGGCAGACCGCGCCCTCCGTGGCGGGGACCGCGGTAGCCGCGGGGGTGCAATCGGAGCAGAGGTCCCCCTCGCCCTTCACGGGATCGCCGCAATTGATGCAGGCCCGGCGGGCGTTCAGAGGCATGGCACAGACATCAGACATCAGAAATCAGACATCAGCAAGAGGTAGAGCAGACTGTAGACTGACTGCTTCTTCTCTTTCTGATGTCTGATGTCGGATGTCTGAAAACTAACTCAATGCCCAGCAACGAGAGCCGGGTCCGGGACATCAAGCGGGTCCTCGCCGTCATCCTCGCGCTCAACCTCATCGTGGCGGCGGCGAAGGGGCTCGTCGGCTGGGCGACCGGCTCGCTGAGCGTCACCGCGGACGCCCTGCACTCGACGCTCGACGGCGCGAGCAACATCGTCGGGCTCATCGCGATCACGCTGGCCTCGGCGGAACCGGACAGCGACCACCCGTACGGCCACCGCAAGTTCGAGGTGCTCGGCGCGCTGGCCATCGGCGTCCTCCTCGCCGGGGCCGCGTGGAACATCCTGGCCGAGGCGTGGGCGCGGTGGCGCGAGCCCCACGCGATCCAAGCGGACTGGATCGCCTTCGCCGTGATGGGCGCGACGATGGGGGTGAACGTCATCGTGGCCGTGTACGAGCGGCGGCGCGGCACCGAGCTCAAGAGCGAGGTGCTCCTCGCCGACAGCGCGCATACCCGGTCCGACGTGCTCGCGACGGCGGGCGTCATCGCCTCCCTCGTCGCCGCGCGGTACGACCTCCGCGGGCTGGACATCGTCGTCGCCGTCGCGATCGCGGGCCTCATCGCGTGGGCGGCGGTCCGCGTCGCGCTTTCCGGGGCGTCCGTCCTGGCCGACCGGGCCATGCTCGATTCCGACGAGGTCAAGAAAGTCGTCCTCTCTGTCGACGGGGTGATGGATTGCCACGAAGTGCGGACTCGTGGCACTCGCGATGCCATTTTCGCGGACCTGCGGATCCATCTGCCCCCCGACCTGTCGCTCGTGCGCGCCCACGAGATCGGCCACGCCGTCGAGCGGAAGCTGATGGAAGCCTACCCCGGCCTCCGGGACGTGGTCGTGCATGTCGAACCCCACGAGCATGATCCGGGGATGTAAGAATTGATTTGGACAGTTGCCCGGGCCTCTGCGACGTATACTCTTGGGTAGCCGGTCATTCCTTGGGAACTTTGAGGGAGGTGCGGCATGAAACTTTCGGCGAAATTCGCGATCCTGGCGGCCTGCGCCGGGATTGCCATGTCCGCGGGCGGTCCGCCGTGGGTGAAGCTGGATCGCGCGAGGGCGGAAGCCCAGCAGACGGGCAAGCTCCTCGCGGTGTACGCAACCGTCGACGGCAAGGACGCCTCCGGCTGCTGAGGGGGCAGCACCGAAGCTGACCAGTCGGTCAGATCTGAAGCGATCGCACCCAAGCACAATTCGTTCATCTGGGTCCGCGCCCAAGACCTCAAGACGGCCAGGGAAGTCGACTCCCCCGGCGGCGGCGCCAACCTGATCTTCATCGATCCGGACGGGGACCGTCTCCACATCGTCAACGTCCAGGCGGGCGGCGACTCGGTTATCCTGGCGGCGCTCGACGACGCGCTGGCCCGTTACAAGGACAAGGACATCGCCTGGTTCGACGGCGAGCCCGACCTCGCGAGCGACGACATGAAAGACAAGCTGGTCGTGTACGCATTCGTGGACGACAAGGAGCCTTCGGCCAAGGTCCTGAAGGCGCTGTCGCATCCGTGGATCGGCAAGGACCACGACCGGATGGTCTTCGTCAAGAAGATCGGCCGCGACAACGAGCTGGCGAAGAAGCTCCAGGTCGCCACGATCCCGACGCTCGTCTACCTCGCGCCGTCGCTCAAGGAGAGCGAGCGGCTCATCGACCGCAAGGGCGGCGAGACGACCCTGCGCTCGATCCGCGCGACGCAGAGGAAGGCCTTCGAGAAGATGAAGAAGGCCGCCGAGCCGGCGACCAAGTAATTCGACCGGAATTCTCCGACCCCGCGACGGGCGACCGCCGCGGGGTTTTTTTTCTAATCCCGCGCGCCCCGCGGCGTTATAGGAATGAGATGACTCGAATCCTGGGCGTGGCCGTCGCGGCCGTATTCGTGTCGGCCGGCAGCCCGCCGTGGGTGAAGCTGGACGACGCCCTGGCGGCCGCGGCCTCGACCGACAAGCTCGTCTGCGTCTACGCCACGGTTCCCGCGACCGGCGACCGCGGGGATCACGGGTCGCCCGACGCCGACAAGGCGCTGGCGTCGAAAGAGGTGGCCGAGCGCTACGGCGAGTTCTTCTGGGTGAAGGCGGCCGACAAGGCGACGGCGAAGCGCATCGACGCGCCGGAGGGGGGCAGCCACCTGGTCTTCGTCGACCCCGACGGGGCATCGATCGGCGCCTGGGGCGTCCAGATGGGCGGCGAGGCGGTGGTGCTCAAGGCCCTGAACGAGGCGAAGGCGCTGTACCAGCCCAAGCCCGTGCCGTGGTTCGAGGGCGAGCCCGATCCGGAGGACGAGCAGGTCCGCAAGAAGCTGATCGTCTACGCCTTCCTCGACGACAAGGAAGTCTCCGAGAAGGTGGTCAAGACGCTGGAGCACCCGTGGATCGCGAAGGACCACGACCGGGTCCTCTTCGTGCGCAAGTACGTGCTCGATTCGCCGCTCGCGAAGCAATTCAAGATCGCGTCCGCGCCGACCCTCGTCTTCTACGACCCGACGCAGAAGGAGGCGCAGCGGGAGATCGAGCGCCGCAAGGGGGAGGTCACCGCGAAGCAGGTCCGCGCGCCGATGAAGAAGTACTTCGAGAGGCGCAAGAAGGCGCTGTCCGAGGGCAAGTGAGCTTTAAGCTTTAAGCTCTAAGCTTTAAGCCAAAGCCCGTACGGGCTCCTTCAGGCTTAGAGCTTAAAGCTTAGAGCTTAGAGCTGGCCTAGCCGTTCTTCCGGTCCCAATCGTACGGAATTCCCGGGTCGTTCCACGGCTTGCGGAACTCGTCCGGCGAGGCGTGGCTGTACGGCTCCGTCGGGACGTTGATGACGACCGCCTCCTCCACGCTGACGCACTTGAACCCGTGCCAGACCAGCGCGGGAACTTGGACGCTGATCGGGCTGCGGATCCCGAGGAAGAACTCGTTCACGACACCCTTCGTGGGGGAGTTCGGGCGGTCGTCGTAAAGGACGAGCTTGATCTGCCCGTGCACGCAGCAGAAATTATCGACCTGCACCTTGTGGTAATGCCAGCCCTTCACCACGCCGGGGTACGCGGTCGTCATGTACGTCTGGCCGAACTTGATGAAGTTCGGATCGTCCCGGCGGACGAGCTCCATCAGGTGGCCGCGCTCGTCGGCGATGGGCTTCAGCTGTTTGACCTTGCAGCCGTCAATAATCGGGTTTGGCATGGGCGGGACAATATCAAAGTCCTGCGTCCTGTGTCCAAGGTGATCCAAGGTCCGGAGTCCAAAGACGACAGGAGTCTCAAGTCCAAGATCCGACGTCCGAAGTTCGAAGTCGAAGAGTCCGAGGTCCTAACCTCTCCGCAGGCGGTCACTCAGGGCAGAGTAGAACTCAAGGACGTTGGCTTGGTCCGGAAGCCCCGCGACCTGGCCGTCGCCGAGTTCCACGAGGATCCAATGTCCTTCGCGAGCCTTGGCCACGTCCATCGTGAAAAACCGGCTCTTTACCCGGGCGGCCATCTTGTTGAGCTGATCCAAAGGCGGGGTCTCACCTCGGTATTCCGCGTCCTCCCAGTAGGGCAGGACGCAGAGCGGCTTTCCGTCGAAGCAGAAGACTCGATACTCCCGGGTCAGCGTCAGGCCGCTCTTCGGATGGATACCGATGGGCTCCAACTCGACGAAGCTGCGGTACACCAGCCCGCCCGCCAAGCCATCACCTTGGAGCTCCAGGAAGCGCGCCGTGACGCGCTCGACAGCCGCTCCATCGGACGCGTCGGGGATGAAGCACGCTTCATTCCAGTAGTGCTTCTGGGATTTCACGTAGTCCTTGAGGACGACCGGTGAATTCCCAAAGTCCCGCAGGGCCATTAGAATGGCGGCGAAATCCGGCGGACCCCCCAGCGGGACGATGACGGTTCGAGGCGTGACATCCGTGAAATCCGGATACCAGTTCGGCAGTTCATGAGCGTAGGAATAGGCCGCGGGTTCATTGACCAGCCTGATCCCGCGTTCCAGGAGCGCCGCCTGGAGACGAGCATAAAGCGGTGGCCGCAGCATCCAACCCCGGTAGACCGCGATTCCAGGAATGGCGGGTGAAGGGATTCTCCGAATCGCCCGGTCGACGTCGCCGTCATTCACGAGGGCTTCGTAATTGAACAGCGACGATGCCAAGCCGACCTGGGAGGCCGCCGTGAATTCGCGGGCGTAGGGCTCGTCAACCACGGCCGGGTTCAACGGATCGCTGCAGAAGACCATGCTCATGGGGCCGACCAAAGCAAAGTCCAATGCCCTGTGTCCAAGGTGATCCAAAGTTCGGCGTCCAAGACCCAGGACCCCGGATCACGTTGGACGTTGAACCAAGGACCTCTTATCACAGCTTCCGGCTGGCCAGGATGCGGTCGATCGTGTCGACGACCTTCGCGGCCGAAGGCGGCCTGGCTACGGGCGACGGGGCCAGCAGCAGCTGGACGAACGTCGCGAGCGCGTCGTCGATCGACGGGCGCACCTCCTGGATGGGGACGGGCATGCAG
>DASRJF010000033.1:0-14871 GCA_035649615.1 Planctomycetota bacterium
CCCGACGAGGAAGACGATTCCGATCGACGGCTCGCGCGACACGGCCAGACCCAGCTCGAGATGGTGCTTCGTCGACTCCGCACCCAGTTCGCGCATGTCGCCGAGCACCGCGATCTTGCGGTCCGCGGCGACGCGGCGCCCGAAGTCGCCGACCGCGAGGGCGGCCGACGCGGGATTGGAGTTGTACGCGTCGTTCAGGATCGAGACGCCGCCGAGCGAGAGGAGCTCCATCCGCATCTTGGGAGCCCGGAAGTCGCGCAGGCGGCCCGCGCACTCCGCGAGGTCCATGCCGTACGCCATCGCCGCGGCCGACGCCGCGAGCGCGTTGAGCGCGTTCCACGAGCCCTGGAGCGCCATCTCGAACGTGACGCCGAGCGCCCGGAACCGCAGACCGCCGGCGTGCGAGACCAGATCGGTCGCGCGGACCTGGGACGAGGGCCCGAAGCCGAACGTCACGAGCTTCTCGCGCCGGACCTTCTCCAGGTGCGGGGCGAAGGGTTCCGAGTCCGCGGGCGCGACGACGAGGCCCCCCGCCTTGATGTGGTCCAGGATCGCCGCCTCCTCCGCCGCCACGCCCTCGACCGATCCCAGGCCCTCGAGGTGCTCGGCGCCGATCGACGTCACGACGGCCGCGTCGGGCCGGGCGATCCGGCCGAGCGCGGCGATCTCCCCCGGACGGTTCGTCCCCAGCTCGAGGACGACGAAATCCGTGTCGGGCCGCGCGGAGAAGATCGTGAGCGGGACGCCGACGTCGTTGTTGTAGCTGGCGGGCGCGCGCACGACGCGCCGGCGACCGGACAGGATGTGGGCGAGCATCTCCTTGGTCGTCGTCTTGCCGTTCGACCCCGAGACGCTCAGGAACTTCGCGCGATGCGCCGCCCGGAACTGCGCGGCGAGGAGGCCGAGCGCCGCCCGCGCGTCGGCCACGCGCACCTGCGCGCCCGCGCCCGGATCGAACGCCTCCACGAGCGCGGCCGCGGCCCCGCGCGCGAACGCGTCGCGCACGAACGCGTGGCCGTCGTACGAGGGCCCGCGCAGGGCGACGAAGAGATCCCCCTCGCGAAGCGTGCGCGTGTCGGTCGAGACGCCCCGGACGGAGACGCCCTCGATCCATCCGTTGGCGGTCCCGCCGACCGCGTTCATGACCCGGGTGAGCATGAGCATGTCGATTACTCCCGCGCCTTCGAGCGCCCGCCTTCCTGGAGGATCTCGCGCGCCACGGCCCGGTCGTCGAAGGGCTTCGTCTCGCGCCCGATGATCTGGTACGTCTCGTGGCCCTTGCCCGCGATGAGCACCAGGTCGTCCCGCCGCGCCATGCCGAGGGCGATCTTGATCGCCGCCCGCCGGTCGGGCTCGACGAGATAGCGCGAGTGGTTCTCGATCCCCGCCTCGACCTCGCGGATGATGGCGAGCGGGTCCTCCGTGCGCGGGTTGTCCGACGTCACGATGAAGAAGTCGCTCAGGTCCTCGACGGCGCGGCCCATGAGCGGGCGCTTGCCGCGGTCGCGGTCGCCGCCGCAGCCGAAGACGACGAGGATCCGCCCGGGCCCCCCGGCCCTCAGGCGCCGCAGGGAGCCGAGGACGTTGCGCAGCGATTCCTCGGTGTGCGCGTAATCGACGAGGACGGGAAACGGCTGGCCCGCCGCGACGGATTCGAGCCGGCCCGGCACGGCCGCGAGCGTTTCGATGCCCGTCTTGATGTGGTCGAAGTCGTATCCCATGGCCCACGCCGTCGCGGCGGCCGCGAGGATGTTGTGGGCGTTGTGGCGCCCGAGGAGGCGCGACGCGACGACCAGCTCCTCCCCGCCGAACTTCACCCGGACTTTCAGGCCCTGGAAGGTCATGTCCTCGACCGTTCCGGCGACGTCCGCCGGCTGTTCCAGCCCGTACGTCACGACGCGAGCCTTCGCCTTCGAGGCGAAGAACGCCGCCGCGGGATCGTCCGCGTTGACGGCGGCGACGCCCTTCGCCGGCAGGTCCTCGAAGAGCCGGGCCTTGGCGTCGCGGTACGCCTCGGGCGTCCCGTGGTAGTCGAGGTGGTCCCGCTGGAGGTTCGTGAGGACGCCCGCCGCGAAGTGAAGCGCGTGGGTCCGCTTCTGGTCGAGCGCAATCGAGCTCACCTCCATGACCGCGGAGCGGCACCCTCCCGCGACCATGTCGGCGAAGTGCTTCTGGAGCTCGTCCGCGGGGGGCGTGGTCAGCGGCGACGGCAGCACGCGGCCGCCGATCGCGTACTGGATCGTGCCCAGGAGCCCCGTGCGCTCGCCCGCCGCCTCGAGGATCGACCGGACGAGGTAGGTCGTCGTGCTCTTCCCCTTCGTGCCGGTGATGCCGACGACGTTGAGCTTCTCCGTCGGGCGGCCGTGGAAGCGCGCGGCGATGTCGGCGAGCGCGAGGCGCGCGTCGGGGACGCGGAAGACGGGCACGTCCGGCGCGGGATCGACCTCCCCCTCCGACACGATCGCCGCGCAGCCGCGGTTGACGGCATCGGCGACGAACGCGCGCCCGTCGGCCTTCGTGCCGGGGACCGCGACGAAGACGTGCCCCGGGCGCACCTGCCGGGAGTCGCACGTGACGCCGGTGACCTCGGACGCGGGGACCGCGGGCGTCTCCCCGAGCAGATCGGCGATTCGGACGGCCATGCCGGAACCCTCCCTTCGCGCGGCGTACCGCAGCGGAGTCGTGCACAGGTAGATGTCGCGGAGCGGAACTTGATGTGGAGTCTTGCGGCGCATTCCCCTCTCCCTCTGCGAACCCTGCATCCCGCCGAAGCCCCGGCAGAACCCCTCCGACGGAAACGGGGCGACGGCGGACCCTCTATTCACTTATCGGACGAACTTCATCCCGTTCTTCAGGATCTCCGCCACGACCGGCGCGGCGACCGCCCCGCCGTAGTACTCGCCCTGCGGCTCGTCGATGATCACCGCCACGCAGATCCGCGCCCCTTCGGCGGGCGCGAAGCCCACGAAGGAGCTGGTGTAGAGCCGGTGCGAGTACCGCCGCGTCGCGGGATCGACCTTCTGCGTCGTGCCCGTCTTGCCCGCGACCTCGAGGCCCTCGACCTCGGCTTTCGTCCCTGTGCCGCCCTTCACGACTTCGCGGAGCATCTTGCGCAGGTCGGCGGCGACGCGCTCCGACACGGCGCGGCGCTCGACCTTCGGCTCGGCGCGATGCTTGAGCGCGCCGTCGGGCCCCACGACGCGGTCGACCACGTACGGCCGCAGGACGGAGCCGCCGTTCGCGATCGCGGAGAACGCGACCGCGAGCTGGAGCGGCGTCACGGAAATCTCGTGGCCCATGGGGACCGAGGTGATCGAGAACGAGTTCCACCGCCCGAGGGGGTGGAGCATGCCCCGCGACTCGGAGGGAAGGTCCACGCCGGTCTTCCGCCCGAACCCGAACGCGTCCGCGGCCTGCCACAGGCGCTTCGGGCCCAGCTTGATCCCGACCTTCGCCACGCCGATGTTGCTCGATTCCACGACGATGCCGGTCACCGACAGGCGCCCGAAGGGGTCGTGGTCGTGCAGGACGCGCGCGCCGTAGCGCCAGGAGCCCATCTCGCAATCGAAGACGGTGGAGGGCGTGACGACGCCGGCCTCGAGCGCGCCCGCGACCGTGAAGACTTTCCACGTCGACCCGGGCTCGTAGGGCGAGGCGACGGCGAGATTGCGGAGCGCCGGACCGGGGCCGGGGCGGTTGGGGTCGTACACCGGACGGTTGGCGAGGGCGAGGAGGGCGCCGGTGCGCGGATCCATCGCCACGGCGACGGCCCACGAGGGCCGGTGGCGCTCGCAGGCCGCGTCGAGGGCGTCCTCGACGACACGCTGGAATTGGGCGTCGATCGTCAGGTAGACGTCGCACCCGGCGGACGCGAAATCGGGAAACTCCAGCGTGCGGCGCCGGCCGTCGACGTCGACTTCCTCGCGGCTCCGGTTTCCCGCGAGCGTGGACTCGAGCCGGCGCTCGAGGCCCTCTCCGCCGCGGTCGTCGATGTCCGAGAGACCGAGGACGTGCGCGAGGAGTTTTCCCTGCGGATAGGAGCGGTCGAATTCGGGAGCGAGGCCGATGCCGGGGAGCTTCAGCTTCCGCACGGCCGCGGCGACCTCCGCGGAGACGTGGCGGCGGATCCAGACGAAGTCCGCGGGACGGGTCGCGCCGTCGGAGCCGGTCCGGGTCTTGCCGAGGAGTTTCAGGAGCTCGTCCGGGCGCATGGAAAGCACGGGCGCGAGCCGGCTCGCGGCGTCCTGGAGATCGGTCACGCGCGACGGGGCGGCGGAGACCGAGGCGACGGGCACGGAAATCGCGAGGGCGTCGCCGCGGGAATCGTAGATCGTGCCGCGGGGCCGGCGCTGGTCGATGACGCCCCGCGACTGGTCCTCGCGGACCCGGCGATAACTCTCGTGGCCGGCGATCTGGAGGTCGTAGAGGCGGAAGATGATGCCCGAGAAAAGTAGGGTCAGGACGACGAAAACGGCCTTGGCCCGCCTTCGCGACGACGGGATGGTCGCTTCGGCGAGGCAAGCCCGCCTCCGCGACGAGGGGATGGTCGCTTCGGCGGGGCAGGCCCGCCGGCGTGTTCCCGGTTGATCAGGCATAGTTTCGTCCGCCGTTCGACGACTCGAGTTACCGCCGGCGCGGGACGTTCCCCGTGGATTTCTTTTCCAGGGCGAGGGCGCGCTGCTGCAGGGCGTCGGGCCGCCGCGCGGCCTCCAGCTCGGAGCGCAGGAGTCTCCGCTCCAGTCCGGCCGCGTGGAGCCTGCGGCCGCGCTCGGCGAGCTCGTACCGGAGTTCCACCCCGCGCACCTCGAAGTAGACGACGATGACCGCCAGCTGGAAGAGGATCCAGGCCGTCAACGCCGCGCGCCGCACGCTCATCGACTTAATTATCGGCCGCCCGGGGGGCCCGGCTGGAGGGCCGGGGGGCGCGACGCACGCGGATCGCGCTCCCCGGCTCCGGCCCGGCGTCCGGCTGTTTCCCCCCGCGTCGGAAGCACCGCTTCCGTCCCTCTCTCCAGGGTGGCTTCGCAGGAAACCCTGGCTCAACCCATCGGACAGGAATCCCGGGCGGCGAGACGTGTAGTGAGGTCGTGCGTGCGCGGTCCCCCCCTCCCGTCGGCCAGGCACCGGCCCATCTTGCCGCGCCCCGCATCCCCTCACTACGCGCCGCGCCGTCCGCGCGCGTTACAGAAAGATCGCCGCGATCCGCCTCCTCAGGGAGGCGCTGAAAAACGACAGCTCCGGCTGCTCGCACAACTTGATGAGCGCCCATACTTCATCGCTCAAGTCGGTGGCCGCGAATTCCGGCCCCCTCGCGCGAATCCGCTCGAGCCGGCCCCGCAGCTCGAGCAGGCTGGACCGCGCGCCGGTCAGCTCCCGCCCCGTGGGCAGACGCTTCTCCTGCTTCAGCGTCCGGATCAGCGCGTCCACGGCCTGGACAGCCGATGACTTCCCCTCTCCCTGTTGCATGAGCGCTCCCTCTCTCTCCCTGCCTTCAGCCCACCCCCCCGCCCCAGCCCCCCGAGGCGGGCCCCCCGACTCAGTCCAGCTTCGGTTTCAACGCCTCCGTGAGCAGCGGTCCGAACTTCTCTCGCGCCCCCTCGGACTGCGCATCCAGTTCTCCCCGGTCCCAGATCTCAAGCCAGTCGTTCATTCCGATCATGACGACCTCGCGTCCGAGTCCCGCGTAGTCGATGAGCTTCTGAGGCACGATGAAGCGGAACTGGCTGTCCATTTGCGCGAGGTCGGCATGGCGTGCGTGGATGCGCAGGAACCGGGCGGTTTCATCGGTCTTCCCGGCGGCGGCCATGACCTGGGCGTACTGGTGGGACCATCCGGAGCGGGTGTAGAGGCGCAGGCACCGGTCGAGTCCCCGCGGGTCGGCGATGATGACGAACCCCTTGAGGTCTTCGGAGTCGGTAATAAAAGTGCGGAACTTGGAGGGAAGAATGAGGCGTCCCTTCTCATCGAGGGTCAGCCCCTGCTCACCCAGGAACATCCGCACCCTCCACCGGGTGGTTATTCGTGGGTTTATGGCCCACTTTCCTCCACCCGCGGCGACAGAAAAAAGGCTGTCCGCGACAGCCTTGTCGCCATGAGCATATCCCATGATATTCGGCTGTCAAGGCGATTTGGGAATGGGCGATCCGGCCCATAATCGCGCTTTCCGGAACTCATTCGCCATCCCCTACCGGCTGTTATGTGCCCCGACCCAGTCCACAATCCCTAGCGTGCATTTCGATTCTCTCACACCGGCCCTTTCCGGAATTTTCTCAAGGCCACCGTTTTTTCGCGTCGATAATTGGAAGGATCGCCAGTCAACCGGAGCGCGCCATGAACATCCTCGTGCACGACGACCCGCCCGCGGTCGGCCGCCTCGTGCGGTCCGCCCTGGCCGGTCGGCACCACCGGGCGTCCATCGCCGCCTCCGCGGACGAGGCGCGCCTCAAGCTCGACACGGGCCTCTTCGACGCGCTCGTGATCGGCGCGGGCGGCGCCTCGCGCGAGATCGCCGACCTCCTCGAGAGCGAGTGGCCCGACCTGCCGCTGGTTCTCGCGGGCGTCGAGCGCGACGTCCCGTGCGCCGGCCCGATCGTCGCCGTGCTCACGCGCCCGATCCGGCTCGAAGCGCTGCGCGCCGCCGTGCGGGCGCTCGAGGCGCGCCTTCCCGCGAAGGGGTCGGACATCGAGGCGGTGCTCGTCGCGTCGGGCGTTCCGATCCCGGGCCGCGTCGTGGCCCGCGGCCGGGCCAGCCTCCTCTTCGAGCCTTCGTCCGAAACGTCCCTCGCCGGGTCGTCCCGCGTCACGATGCGCCGCGCCGGGGCGGACGTGGACGCGGAGCTGGTGTTCGCCGACGCCCGATTCGTCGCCGTCCACGTCGATGACGCGGCCGCGTTCGACAAGTTCATCTCATTCCAGCCGGGAGGTGTCGCATGTTGAAGGGAACGTTCGCCCATCGCGTGGCGGTCTGCTGTCCGGTCTGCAAGCTCGACGAGTTCCGCGTCTCGCGGCGACTCCACGGCGCGGCCGGCCGCATCATCAAGCGTTGCCTTTGCCAGCGGTGCGGCAGCACGTTTGAGTTCGAAGAGGACCGCGCGGGGAAACCCCTGAAGACCCCGACCCGTTGACTGTTGACGACGCGCGAACCCCTCAGGCCCGCGCCGGTTCAAAGGTCCACGTCGATCCGTCGAACTCCACGACATCGCCCGTCCCGTCCCAGTCCCCCACCACGTACAGGTCGCGCCGCCGCCCGCCGCGCTCGCACTCGAGGTGCGTCGGCCGGTGGATGTGGCCGCAGATCAGCACGTCCACGCCCCGGTCGAAGTGCGGCGCCGCGCCGTCGAGCAGGTCCCGGTTCGTCCACCGGTAGGCGGGGGTCGTCTTCCGCGAGACGCCGCGGAAGCCGCGCGCGAGCGACTTCCCCACCGTCGCGGGGATCGACAGCACCGCGGCCCGGACGGCGCCGAACTTCATGAGCCTCCGGTAGGCGGTGTACTTCGGGTTCTTGTTGTAGATGAAGTCGCCGTGGGCGCACAGGACCTCGCGGCCCCCGAGCCGGAACGACACCTCCGCGCCCGCCACCTTCACGCCGGTCGCGCGCTGGAACGTCTCCTCGACGAAATAGTCCCGGTTCCCGTGGATGAAGTGGACCTCGAGTCCCGTCTGCGTCAGCCGGCGCAGGCCCTCGATCGCCTCGCGGTAATCCCCGCCCTTCAGGTGTCTCGGCCCGATCCAGTAATCGAAGAAATCGCCGAGGAGCACGAGGCGGTCGAGGCGGGAACGGCGCGCCTCGACGTACGAGAAGAACCTCTTCGCCGCCGCGGCGTCGCCCGGGCGAAGGTGGATGTCGCCGGCGAACAGGGTCCGGGGACCCGCTTCAGGTTCCAAGCCAGAAGTCTAACGCGAGGAGTGATTCTTGTCCGCGCCTGCGGGACCAATTCCGGGTGATTCGATCGGCGGACTTGAAGCTTGGAGCTTGAAGCTTGGAGCTACCCCATGGGGATCGCGATCACCTTCTGGACCATCCGCTCCTGGCGGGCGGTGCGGTCCTCGACGATCGTGAGGGTGACGCGGATCGACGGGATGCGGATCGGGATCGCGTCCTCGGAACCCTCGCCGTCGTTCTCGCCGAGGCCGTTGCCGAGCGCGTCGTTCTTGCCGCCCGGGGTGACGGTGCTCTGGAACGGCGACGGCTCCAGCTGGGAGTAGGTGAGGTTGCTGGAGAAGTACTCGAGGTTGAACGTCGTGACGAACCGGCAGAGCTCCATGTCGGGCACGGGCCTCCCGAGCAGGTCCGTGGGGCGCTGGTCGTACCGTCCGGTCACCGGGTTGAGGACGAGGACGCGGCGCACGAGCGTGTACAGGGGCCGCCCCTGGGGGAACGTCGGCGTCGGCATCGTGCGGCCGAATTCCGGATCCCCCTCCTCGACGTTGCCGACGGCGTCGAGCGCCTTGTGGCCGGGGAGCATGAAGTACGTGATGCGCGCGCTCTGGTGCGTGGTGCCCACGAGGGTCGTCGCGATGAAGGAGAGCTTGTCCGCGGCGACGCCGATGGTGCCGCTGCCGGCCTTGGGCTCGGACGCGACCAGCCCCTGCCATCCCACGACGCCGTTGTCCATCGTGAATTCCTGCGCGCCGGTGAAGGGGAAGCACGCGAGGAGATCCTCCTCGAGGAGGTCCGCGGCGCGGCGCGCCTCGGTGTAGACCTGCGAGCGAGCCTGGCTGATCGTCACGGTCTCGGTCGTCCGGATGAATACCATCGTGACCGCGGAGAGGAGGATGATCATGAGCACGATCGAGATCAGGAGTTCGATCAGCGTGAACCCTTCGACTCGCCCGCCTTCGCGCTTCGCGCTGCGGCGGGGCTCGCGCAGGGCCAGTCCCCGATTCGTCATGGCTGCACCCTTCTCACTTCGTGCTTACGCGCGTCGTCAGGATCGCGACGAGCCGCTTGGGCTGGTTCTTCCCGCTCTTCGGCGCGTCGCCCATCAGCCGGAAGATGATGATCTGGAACTCGTAGAGCTTCGAGATCGGGTCCAGGTCCGAGAGCTCGTACGGCTTGCCGTCCGGCTTCGGCTTCCCCTCGAGCCACGCGAGCGTATGGACCTTCCGGACGCGGAAGGAGAACGCGAACTGCGCGAGGGGGTCGTTCGGATCGGTCTTGCGGACTTCCTCCAGCTGGGCGGCCGTCCACGGATCGGCCCCCAGGGTGAACGCGTTCTGCTCTTCCGGCAGGTCGGCGGGAGCCATCGGCCCGGGGTGGTGGATCCACGGCGTCCCTTCGCGGGACGCGGAGAGCCCGTCGGTCGTCAGCTTCGGGAGCGTGAACGTGTACTTGATGTCGGACCGGCTGGCATGGCCCAGGTCGTGCGACAGCACCGCCGTCCAGACGCCCGACGTGGGCTCCAGCGTGGCCAGGCGCAGCGCCACGGCGAGGGCGTTGGCGACGGACTCCCCGGTGATGGCCGCCTGCGAATACTCCATCGACTCCTTGGCGGAATCGAGGGCCGTCGGGAAGAGCGCGAGGATGCCCACGATGCCGATCACGAGCACGATCAGCGCCAGGAGGATTTCCAGGAGCGTGAGGCCCCGATTCCCCCGGGCTCGCCCTGGAGGCAAGCGAAGCGAGTCCTTCCGGGTCCGCTTCATCACACGCCCTCCCGCCATGGGATTCCTATTCCTTCTCGTCCGTCAGCAGGACGCCGCGGCGGATCTTGCCGGCCGCCGGATCGATGTCCATGCACCACGCGCGGTACCGCCCCGCGCGCATCGTCAGGATGATGTCCCCTTCCTCCTGGAAGTCCCGCATCCGCTTCTCGAAGAGGCTCGACGACAGGTCCGTGTAGCCCGTGCAGAACCCGGTCGGGGTGATGCCGATCCACGCGGGCGCCTTCTTGAAGATCACCATCGCGGGCAGCTGGACCGTCCCGCCCTCGATCTCGAGGTCGCCGTTGTCGTACGACTTCGAGTTGTTGATGTCCTTGTAGGTGCGCATGATGCCGCACCCTTCCTTGTCGTTGTTCGAGAAGACGACGAAATGCATGACGCGCTTCTCGGCCGCGTACTGCCGGGAGAGCGAGATGGTGTTCTGCACCATGTTGCCGGCCTGGCGGATCCCCTGGTCGCGCATGAAGACGCTCATCATCGCCAGCGTCATCCCCGACAGGATGAGGATGATGATGATGACCACCATCAGCTCGATGAGCGTGAACCCCCTCCGGGAGCGAACCTCATCACGCCTTAGCTCGGACAGGAACCCAGAAGCAGAAACGGAGCGAAGGCGGATCATGGTTCAACCCAGTTCGTGATGTCGTCTTCCTTCTTGTCCTTCTTCGGGCCGTCCGACCAGATGTCGACGCCCTTCTTCCGGTGCATGCCGGGCCTAAGATAGTGGATCTCCTGGTCCCACGCATCCACGATCGCCGACGGCGGCGGCGGCTGGAGGCTCGGCGCCCCCTTCTCGAGCATGCCGGCCCGGAATTCGATCAACGGGCCTTTCGTGGCGTAGATGGTCCGCTCCTGCTCGCGGATGACCGGCACCTTGCGCGGGCTCCCGAGCGCCTGGTGGAGCGCCCGCGAATCCTGGCCGGGGGGATACACGTCGTAGTCGAGCCGGTAATCCTCGCAGGCCGTGGAGAGGAGCTTCACGAGTCCCTCGGTGCGCGTGGTCCGCGCCCGCTGCACGATCCCCTGGACGATGCCGATCGCGATCGACATCAGGATGGCGAGGATGACGATGACGACGAGGAGCTCCATCAGCGTGAATCCTTCGACTCGCCCGCCTTCGCGCTTCGCGCTACGGCGGGGCTCGCCCAGGACAAGGCCACCCCGACTTGGAATCCGCATGCTCCGTCAATCCCAGTTGTTGATCGAGTCGTCGACCTTGTCGCATCCGCGGCACCACAGGTCGATCCCGCTCTTGTTGTGAAGGCCCTTCGCCTTCGGATCGGTGTTCATGTAGTTGTTGCGGTACTTCACGTAGTCTTCGTCGGCGTACACGATGTTGACGATGTTGCCGGTCCGGTCGATCTGGCTCACCTTGAATTCGAAGTACTTCCCATGGCGGAGGCTCGGCTTGTCGAGCGCCTTGACCAGCCCGGCCGTCTCGAAGGTTCCGACGCTCGGCGGGTTGTCCGCGTGGTCCTGCTTGTACATGCTGCAGGCCTGTTCAACCTGGCCCAGGAGGGCTTCCATCGCCGCCTGCCGGCCGTTGCAGACGGCGCGCATGACGGTGGGCAGCAGGATCGCCGCGAGGATCATGATGATGACGATGACGACCAGCATTTCGATGAGGGTGAAGCCCCTCCGCCGAGGCTGGGAATGACCCGATACGCGAAAGCCCATCATGGTTGAAACCTCGTCTTTGAGCGGGTGAGGACGGCCATCCGGCGAGCCGCCAGTATATGCGGCTCCCGAAAATAGGGTCAACACAATCCGGCCTCTTTTCATCCCCGGGAGGGGATCGGCCGCGCGTCCCGATTGTCAACCCGCCGCGGCGGTCCCATCCAGTGCTCCTAGATGGGACGCCGCGGACGGCCCCCTGTCCTGCCCCGACGTTACGTTTAGGGAAGAGTGTTACGAAAAAGTAATGCCGGGGACGCCGGCCCTGAAGGTAAGCGAAGCGCATCCTTCAGGGCCGGCGATGAGGTGCCGACGCCCCGGCTTGGGTCTCGGAGGGTGGACTTGCAAACCGCGTGCCCGCGCGGAAGAATGGACCCGTGGATTCCCTTCTCATCGGCCTCGCGGCCCTCGCGATCGCGGTCGTCTTCCTCGTCACCGCCCGCCGGAAGGCCCCCGCGGGCGCCCCGGACGCCGCCTCCGAAGCGGTCCGGCGCGACCTCGGCCGCCTGGTCGACGAGCTGAAAGTCGCCGTGCGCGACCAGGTCGACCGCCTCGACCGCGAGGTGCGGCGGCTGCAGGAAGCGGTCGCCGAGGCGGAACGGGCGCGGCTCGCCCTCGATGAGACCCGGCGCCGCCTGGAGCCCTCCCCGGCCGCTTCGCCTCCCCCCGCGGCGCCCAAGATCCCTTCCAATCCCCTGCACGCCCGCGTCTTCGAGCTCCGCGATTCGGGCAAGGATCCGGCCGACATCGGAGTCGAGACGGGGCTCGAGGTGGGAGAGGTGGAGCTCATTCTCGGTCTCCGCCGGATGCCGCCTCGGGCCTAGGGATAGACTGCAGACTTCAGACTGCAGACTTCAGTTCCCGATTGAGGAATCCTGTACTGAAGTCTGTCAGCATTGGCAAAACGGTCCCACTCTCGTACACTGAAATACCCATGGCGCGAAAGATTGCCCTGATCTCCGACCTGCATTCGAACACGGAAGCGCTAGAGGCGGTCCTGAAGGACGTCTCCGCCCAGGGAACCGACGAGATCTACTGCCTCGGCGACCTCATCGGCTACGGCCCGAATCCCCGGGACATGCTCAAGCGGGCGCTCAGCTGGAAATGGTCGCTCCGCGGCAACCACGAGGACGCGCTGCTCTTCCTCGCGCTCGACTTCAATCCCGATGCCGCGCAGGCGATCGAGTGGACCCGCAGCCAGCTCAACGACCCGGCCGCGCTCCGCGAGGACAACCACAAGATGTGGAACTTCCTCGGCGACCTGCCGGACCTCAAGGAAGACGGCGAGATCATGTACCTGCACGCGTCGCCCCGCAACCGCACGAAGGAGTACGTGCGCCCCCACGACGTGCAGGACCGCGAGAAGATGGAGGAGATCTTCTCGATGCTCAAGCGGATCTGCTTCTGCGGCCACACGCACGAGCCGGGGGTCTTCACCGAGGACATGAAGTTCTATCCCCCGCGGGCGCTCGCCAACAAGGCGAAGCTCGTGGACGGCCGCAAGTACTACGTCAACATCGGCTCCGTCGGCCAGCCCCGGGACCGCGACACGCGCGCGTGCTACGTGATCTGGGACCCCGAGAACCTGATGGTGGAATTCCGCCGGGTGGAATACGACTACCGCCGGACGATGGAGAAGATCTTCAACATCAAGCACATCCCGCGGCGGTTCGGGGAGCGCCTCGAAGTCGGACGCTGATTCCTACCGGACCCTGTTGGCGGGCCGCACCGTGTAGTCGAACTTCCAGGTCCCGTCCTCCTGGACCATCGAGTAAATGTGCGACGGGGTCCGGTTCACCCGCACCAGCACCGACATGCCCGGGCCCTCGACGTACACGTCCTCGCCCCGGACCTGCATCGTCGACGCGATGCGCTTGAGGTTCGCCTTTTCCGCCTCGAAGTAGTAGAGGAACGTCTCGCGCAGCCACTTCGAATTGAGGAGGTTCTCGGGAAGGGGGTCCGGGCGCGCCTGGGAGATCGGGATCTGGATCCGCTTGTTGTACTTGATCCACGCGTCGAAGAGCACCCGGTTCGCGGCGTCGAGCTTGGCCACCTGCTTCGACCAGTCGGGATCCCCCGCGTCGCGCGTCCGCGCGAGGAGCCAGTCGCTGATGCCCTGGACGCTGATCATGCCGAAGGCCGCGGCCCCGTTCCCGTCGGCCCACGCGCGGTGGAGGTTCATGAACGCCTCGTGGGCGGTCACGCGCTGGACGCGCTCCTCGGACGTCTCGACGCGCATCTCCTCGCCGCCGCCCCGGGACGACGGCACGCTCACGCAGCCCAGGGCCGCCGCGAGCAGGACGGGCATCAGTCGCTTCATGGCTTTTCCCCTTTCAGGATCCGCGCGGCCTCGTCGATCGCGACGACCCGCTCCTCCCCTCCATCCATCGGCTTCACGCGCACGCGGCCCTGCGCGCGCTCCTCCGACCCGACGATCACCGCGAACCGCGCGCCCGCCTTGTTCGCCGAGCGCATCTGGGCCTTCAGGCTCCGGCCTTCGAAATCGAGGTCGCCCGACAGCCCCGCCGCGCGGAGCGCCTGGGCCGCGCGGAACGCGTCGGACCGCGACGCGTCGTCCGCCGCGACCGCGTAAAAATCGGCCGCGCGGGTGACCGCCTCCCCGCCCATCGCGAGGAGGACGCGCTCGGTCCCGGCCGAGAACCCCACGGCGCCCACGTCGGGTCCGCCCATCTGGGCGACGAGGCCGTCGTATCGTCCCCCGCCCCCGAGGGCGTCCTGCGATCCGAGCTGGGGCGAGGTGAACTCGTACACGGTCCGGGTGTAATAGTCTAACCCGCGGACGATCCGCTTGTCGACCGCGAACGACAGCCCGGCGTCCTTCAGGCCCTGCTGCACCGCCGCGAAGTGCGCGCGGCACGCCTCGCACAGGGAATCGACGGCCGCGGGCGCCTGCTCGTTCCGCTCCCGGTCCGCCGGGACCTTGCAGTCGAGGACGCGGAAGACGTTCCGGTCGAACCGGCGCCGGCAGTTTTCGCAGTACAAGGCCAGGTTCGGCTGGATGAACGCGCGCAACGCGTCGCGATAGGCCCCCCGGCACTCCGTGCAGCCCATCGAGTTGATCCGGATGGCGTGGCCCGTGACGCCGACCTTGCGAAGGATGTGCTCGAAAGCCGCGATCGTCTCGACGTCGATCAGCGGATCGTTCGAGCCGACCGCCTCCACGCCGAACTGGTGGAACTGGCGGTAGCGGCCTTTCTGCGGCCGCTCGTACCGGAACACCGGTCCGCTGTACCAGAGCTTCAGCACGGGGCGCTGCTTCAGGAGCTGGTTCTCGAGGATCAGCCGGATCACGCCCGGCGTGAACTCGGGCCGGAACGTGAAGGACTCGCCCCCCTCGGCGCGCGAAGGGACCGTGAACATCTGCTTCTCGACAATGTCCGTGGTCTCGCCCGTCGACTTGTGGAAGAGCGCGGTGCTCTCGAAGAGCGGCGGCCGCACTTCCTGGTAGCCGTACAGCTCGAAGACCTCGCGCACCGCGGATTCGAGCCGCCGCCACGCCGGGAGGTTCTCGGG
>DASRJF010000034.1:0-3091 GCA_035649615.1 Planctomycetota bacterium
TCCTTCTCGAGCCATTCCGGAGGCGCGGTCCACGAGGGTTTCGGGTTCTTGTCGGAGACCGTCCACGACGTCGCGGGCGTCTTGTCGTCGGCGCCGACGCAGATGGAGTACTCCTTGAACGGGACGCCCTCGTAGCAGAGCCAGAGCTTGAAGAGGGATTTGTCGACCACGAGGCTCCAGGTCCCGCGGGTGACGCGGAGTTTCGCGCCGGCGCGGATCACCGTGCCCGGTCGCATGCCGTTGAGGAGGAAGAGCAGGCCCGGCTCGCCGTGCAGCGTCTTCACGCGGCGCGCGATCGAGGTCGGGTTCTCGCCCGGGGCGATCGTGACGAACTCGACGTCGCGGGGATCGGACTGGTTGATGAGCAGTTTCCGGTTGATCTCCATCCCCTTCGCGGCGAGCTCGGCGCGCAGGGCGTCGCTGTCGGTCGCGGCGAAGGCCTCGGCCATGTAGCGGCGGGCCTCCTGGTGCTTTCCGGAGTCGAGCAGGATCCTCCAGGGCGCCTCGCCGGCCGGCTTCGGCGCGGGGGCGGGTTCCTGCTTCGGCGCCCCGGAAGGAGAGGCTTCGCCGCCCTTCGAGGCGGTCGGGGGAGTCTCGATCCGCGCGGAGACCTGCATCGGCTTTCCGGCAGGCGGGGTCGGCTCGGCCTTTTTGACGGGCGCCTTCTTCTCGGGCGCGGGGGCGGGCTTGGGATTCACCTTCACCTCGGCGAGGGGCGGCGCGGCGGCCGCCTTCGAGGCGGTCGAGTCGGGCGCGGCGCCGGCTCCGCGGAAGAAGAACAGCCAGGCGGCGAGGCCCGCGGCGGCGGCGACGGCGGCGGTGGTCAAGCGCTGGCGGCGGCGGCGGTCGTGGCGAGACATGGACATCCCCCTCTCCTATCTCCTCGAACCCGAATCCAGTATAAACGTAAATTATGATTTGTAAAGTACAAAAGTGGGAACCCGGGCTGCTTGAAGCGCGCCGCCGCGGGCGCTACAGTCCTCAGCGATGACCGCGCCCCGCACGCTCTTCGAAAAGATCTGGGAGTCCCACGTCGTCGCCTCGGAGCCCGGGTCGCCCTCGATCCTCTACATCGATCTCCACCTCATCCACGAGATGACCTCGCCCCAGGCGTTCGCCGGGCTGAGGAAGCGCGGCCTCAAGGTGCGCCGCCCGGAACGGACCGTCGCGACCATCGACCACATCATCCCCACGACGGAGCCGACCCGGAAGGTGGACGACCCCGCGGTGAAGGACCTGCTCTCGGCGATCCAGCGCAACTGCGCGGAGTTCGGGATCGCGCTCCACGGGATCGGCGACCCGAACCAGGGGATCGTCCACGTCATCGGCCCCGAGCTCGGGCTCACGCAGCCGGGCATGACGATCGTCTGCGGCGACAGCCACACGAGCACGCACGGGGCGTTCGGCGCGCTCGCGTTCGGCATCGGCACCAGCGAGGTCGAGCACGTGCTCGCGACCCAGTGCGTCCTCCAGCGCAAGCCGAAGACGTTCGAAGTCCGGGTCGAGGGCTCGCTCCGGCCCGGCGTCACGTCGAAGGACATCATCCTCGCGATCATCGCCGAGGTCGGCATCGGCGGCGCCACGGGCCACGTCTTCGAGTACCGCGGCCCCGCGATCCGCGCCCTGTCGATGGAGGCGCGGATGACGATGTGCAACATGTCGATCGAGGCGGGCGCGCGGGCGGGCCTCGTCGCGCCGGACGACACGACCTTCCAGTGGCTCCAGGGCCGGCCGCACGCGCCGAAGTCGTTCGAGCCGTTCCGCGGCCTGATGACCGACGACGGCGCGGCGTTCGACCGCACGATGACGCTCGACGCCTCGAAGCTCGAACCGATGATCACCTGGGGGACGAATCCCGGGATGGGGATGCCGATCTCGGAGTCGATCCCCGCCGACGCGCCGAAGAAAGCGCTCGATTACATGGGGCTCGAGGCGGGCCGCCCGCTCCTCGGCCACCCGATCGACGTCGTCTTCATCGGGAGCTGCACGAACTCCCGGCTGTCCGACCTGCGGGCCGCGGCGTCGGTGCTCAAGGGGAAGAAGGTGAAGGCGCGCGTCCTCGTCGTGCCCGGCTCGGAGCCGGTCAAGCGCGCGGCGCAGGAGGAGGGGCTCGACCGGGTGTTCCTCGACGCCGGCTGCGAGTGGCGCGAGCCCGGCTGCTCCATGTGCATCGCGATGAACGGCGACGAGCTGAAGGAAGGCCAGTACTGCGTCTCGACGTCGAACCGCAACTTCGAGGGACGGCAGGGGAAGGGCGGGCGGACGATTCTCGCGAGCCCGTTGACCGCCGCCGCGAGCGCGGTTGAAGGCAAAGTCGCCGACGCCAGGAAAATGATCTGATGGACCCGATCACCACCTTCCGCGGCAAGTCGGTCGCGCTCAACATTCCCAACATCGACACCGACCAGGTGACGCCCGCGAACTACACCAAGGTCACGGACAAGCTGGGGCTGGGGAAGATTCTCTTCGCCCACTGGCGGTACAAGACGCCGTCGTTCGAGCCCAATCCCGACTTCCCGCTCAACAAGCCCGGCGCGCAGGGCGCCACGATCCTCGTCTCGGGCGACAACTTCGGTTGCGGCAGCTCGCGCGAGCACGCGCCGTGGGCGCTGTACGACTATGGCTTTCGTGCGCTGATCTCGCCGTCGTATGCCGACATCTTCAACAACAATTGCTACAAGAACGGGCTGCTGCCGATCGTGCTGCCGCAAGCCGCGGTGCAGTCGCTGCTCGACGCGGCGCTGGCCCAGCCTGGCGCGCATGCGATCGTCGACCTCGAAGCGCAGAGCGTGACGGCGCCGGACGGTTCAACACACCGTTTCGACATCGATCCGCGCTCGAAACACTGCCTGCTGCAGGGCATCGACGAGATCGATTACACGTTGTCGCAGCTTCCGCTGATCGAGGCCTACGAGCGTCGAAAAATGGGGTCAGGGTCGATTTTCCGATGAGCCTGCACCACGCCAGGAACCGGTTTCGGCATTTCTTCGCTTTCGCGAAATCTTCGGCGCCCCTCACTGCGACAAATTCGACCCTGACCCTATTTATTTCCTGAAGGACAAGCAATGAAGATTGCAGTATTGCCGGGCGA
>DASRJF010000035.1:0-2634 GCA_035649615.1 Planctomycetota bacterium
CAGGTGATGTTTCAAGTGTCGCACGTAATCTCGCATCAAGAACGCCAGCGTCACGGGCTCGCCCTGCTCCACGACGCAGAGCGCCTCGTGGCGGCCGGCGGGGAGCCGCACCATGAGATGGTGCAGGTGGCGGTTGTACTCCTCCCACAGGCGGATGATCCGCTCCCACGGGACGTCCGCCCAGGCCTGGATGGCGACCCAGCCGTCCTGTTCGTAGGGCGGGAAAATCAGCTCGCCCGCGAGCGACGCCCGGACGAAGCGCTGGTGGTTGTTGGACGCCGAGTCGACGAGATGCCCGAGGAATTGCTTGCGCGACCACTTTCCCGGGGCGAGCTCCCCGGCCGCCTCGGCGTCGGAGAAGAGCTCCAGCCGGGCCGGGGCCGAGGCGACGATCTCGCCCAGCTCGCGCGCCGCGTCGGCCACCGTCGGAGGGATCACAGCTTGAGCAGCCGGACGTTGTCCTTCACGACGTCGGCCGACCGCTTGAGCGCGGCGAGCTCCTCGGGCTGGAGCTTCACCTCGAGGATCTGCTTGAGGCCGCCCTCGCCGATCCGGCACGGGACCCCGACGACGACGTCGCTGAGGCCGTACTCGCCCTCGAGATAGGCGGAGCAGGGCAGGACGCGGTTCTGGTCGTAGAGGATCGACTCCACCATCGCGGCGATGGAGCTCCCCGGCGCGTAGTAGGCGCTCCCCGTCTTCAGGAGCGCGACGATCTCCGCGCCGCCGTCGCGGGCGCGGATCGCGAGCTTGTCGCACTCCTCCTTCGGGAGCAGCTCCGTGATGGGGATGCCCCCCACCGTCGTGAAGCGCGGGAGGGCGACCATGGTGTCGCCGTGCGAGCCGAGGACCATCGCCTGCACGTCGCGGGGCGAGACCTGCAGCCGCTCCGCCACGAAGTGGGCGAACCGGTTGGAGTCGAGGACCCCCGCCATGCCGAGGACGCGCCGCTTCGGGAAGCCCGTGATCTTCAGGGCCGCATAGGTCATCACGTCGAGGGGGTTCGTCACGACGATGAGGACCGGGCTCGCGCCCGTGCTCTTCAGCTTGCCGCAGACGTCGCGGATGATGTTCGTGTTGATGTCGAGGAGCTGCTCGCGCGTCATCCCCGGCTTGCGGGGGACGCCCGCCGTGATGACGACGACGGCGCAGTCCTTCATGTCCTCGATGCGGTTCGTGCCGGTGACCGCCCCCTCGTGGTGGTCGATCTGGCGGCACTCGTTCATGTCGAGGCCCTTCCCCTGGGGGAGCCCCTCGACGATGTCGGAGAGGAGGACGTCGCACAGGTTGCGCTTGGCGAGGATGAAGGCGGCGGCGGCGCCGACATTGCCGGCCCCGACGATGCCCACGCGCGGACGAGCCATGGCGTTTGCCTCCCGATTAGAGGGTGACATGGTAGCGAAGGAGGGGTTCGCTTCAAAGCTTCAGAGCTTCCCGGCGGAGAATTCCATGACCCGGGGTCCAATCTCCATTGAAGCCGGAGGTAAACTGGACGTCATGGACACCGCAGAGAAGTCGTCGCTCGGCATCGACGTCGATCTCGCCTGCCTCCTGTGCTACGTCGCGGGCCCGGTGTCCGGGGGATTGATGCTGCTCCTGGAGAAGCGCGATCTCCTCATCCGCTTCCACGCGATGCAGTCGGTGTTTCTCTTCCTCCCTTCGTTCATCGTGATCCCCCTCTTCTTCCTGATTCCCGTGCCCGAGTCGCCGGTCTTCCAGTTCATTTACTACGCGATCGGCGGAGGGGCGGTCATCGCGACGATCGCGCTCTTCGCCTGGATCGCCCCGGCGGCGTGGCGCCTCGAGCGCAAACGGCTGCCCCTGGCCGGCCGCTGGGCGGACAAGTACATCCCTGACGACGGCCGTTCGGAGGCCTACAACATGACGGGCGAAGACTCGAGCGCCGTTCGGAGGGTCGATCTCTCCCAGATCACGTTCGACGCCGTGCCCCCGGCCCACGAACCCGACGTGTTCGTGGTCCTGGTGCCGAAGGGAATCGCGAGCCGGGAGGAGCTGCTGAAACACGTCGAGGCGACGCTGCGATTCCCGGGCCCCCTCGACCTGTCCTGGGACGCTCTCGACCAGGGGCTGCAGGACCTGAAGTGGATCGCCGAGAAGCGCGTGGTGCTCTTCCACCCCGACCTGCCGCTCGCGAAGGCGCCCGCCGACCTGAAGACCTACCTCTTGTGCCTCAGCGACGCCGTCGGGGAATGGAAGTCGAACGGATCCAAGCAGCTCGCGGCGGTTTTTCCTCCGGCGCTCAAGCCGGCGCTGGAAGCGGCCCTCGACGGGAAGCTGCGTATATCAAAATGATACTATTGTGATATAGCCCTGGAGAAACCACCGATGGCGACCCCACCGTCGCCCAGGCACAAGGCGAACCCCGCGGCTTTGTGGCTTCGTGGCTTCGGGGTGTGATCCGGCGGTTTCTACAGTGCCTTTTGGTCTATCAGCGCAGCTTCAGCGCGGCGAGGCTCGCCACCGCCATCACGGCCGCGCAGATCCAGAACCGCATCGTGATCTTCACTTCGGGCACGCCGCCGAACTGGAAGTGGTGGTGGAGCGGGGCGATCCGGAAGATGCGCCGGCCCGTGAGCTTGAACGAGAGGATCTGCAGCAGGCTCGACCCCGCCT